>WFOP01000189.1 GCA_015487985.1 Hyphomicrobiales bacterium | reverse complement strand
TTCGGCGCGGTCGGCATTCGTGGCGCGGGCCCTGCATGAAATGGGGGAACTGGCGGTGGCTCTTGGTGGCGAAAAAATGTCGATAACGGGATTGGCGGGGGTGGGGGATCTGATGCTAAGCTGCACCTCGGAGCAATCGCGCAATTATGGATTTGGCGTGCAGTTGGGCCGGGGTCGGAGTGTTGAAGAGATTTTGAATATGGGGATGGGGCTTGCTGAAGGGGTCACAACGGCTCCGGTGGCGCTGGCCTTGTCAAACCGGGCAAAAATCGAAGCGCCGCTGGTGGCTTCGGTAAATGCGCTTTTGGAACAAAAACAAACTGTTGCTCAAATCGTGCGTGATTTGATGCAGCGGCGCTTAAAGCCGGAAGGAAAATAAATATGCAATTTGTTATCATCGGGGAAGACGGAAACAACAGGTTTGAGTTGCGCCAGAAGACGCGCCCGGATCACCTGACCTATTGGGGGGAGAAGGGGGAAGCATTTTTGTCCGGTGGGCCTTTTCTCAATGAAACGGACCAGCCGGTTGGTTCGATGATAATTGTTGAGGCACAATCTTTGGAGCAGGCGCGGGAATGGGCTGAGGCAGACCCCTATATGGTAGCGGGCGTATTTGAAAAACTCAGCGTAAGGCGCTGGAACTGGATTTTGGGCAACCCCAAATCCAAGCAGGAGAAGTGATATGGCCTATTGGCTGTTCAAGTCAGAACCCAACACCTGGGGGTGGGATGATCAGGTGAAAAAGAATGGTCCTGAACAATGGGACGGGGTGCGCAATTATCAGGCCCGCAACAATATGCGGCTGATGAAGGTGGGGGAACTGGGTTTCTTTTATCATTCAATCAAAGAGAAAAAAGTGGTGGGCATTGTCAGGGTTGCCGTGGCGTGCCATCCCGACACAACAACGGATGATCCGCGCTGGGAATGCGTTGATGTGGAAGCGGTGCGCCCGTTTAAGGAGCCTGTCAGCCTGGAACAAATAAAGCAGGAGCCGAAACTGGCCGATATGGTGCTGGTGAATAATTCGCGCCTTTCGGTGCAACCGGTCACTCCGCTGGAGTGGGAACTGATTTGCAAGATGGGTAAAACTGACGCATGATTGAGTGGCAAAAGGCAATTTAAGGGGACGAACATGGTACATTTTGATGTGAACTGGCTGGCAATAATTCTGGCGACAATTGCCAGTATGGCACTGGGTATGATCTGGTATATGACCCTGGCCAAACAATGGATTGCCGCCACGGGAAAAAAAGAAGACGAATTGATGGGGTCCGGGGGCAAAAGCCCCTCGCCATTTGTTTTTGCCGCCGTTTGCCAGTTTATCATGGCCTATTTCATATCGGTGCTGACGCCGCCTTTGATGGGGGGTGTCGTTAATCCATATAACGGGGCTGTTGTGGGCATTACCCTTTGGGCCGGCTTTATCATGACCGCCATGGTGCTCAATCACCGCTATCAGAATATGAGCTGGAAACTCACCCTGATTGACGGGGGCTATCTGTTGGGGGTGGTGATTTTGCAGGGCATTGTTATCGGGTTGTTTGGCGGCACTGGCATGACGGGGTAAGTAAACCGGCCAATTTTAGAAGTCTGATGCAATTCCCTTGACTTCCCAGTCACCAAAACGGGCAGGGTCCAGACCGCCGCGCCCGTTTTTTTCATCCGCTGAACGATTGTTTGCCTGATCTATCTGACGTTTTCGTGCCTCAGCTTCCTTCAGGGCGGCCTTTGCATGGGAGGTACGGGTACGGGGTTTGTCTGTTTTAGATTTTTGAGGTGCCAGGTGGTCTGGTGTTGGTGATTTGTTCATGTTTCTAAAAGTCCTGAAAACAAATTTGCGAATTGACTTCTGACAGCAAAGCAAACCATACCTAGATCAATGTCAGAACAAAATCAAAATTCCACTTACAATCAAAGAAAAACCTTTCCCGGCCTGGGGGTGCGCCAACAGGGGGCAAAGCGACTGGATTTCGTTTTGGCGGGGAATAGTTTTGAGCCGTTCAATGAAACTGATATTGCCGACCCGCGGGATCGGGCGATTGCCAATCGCTTGATCAGTGTGGCTTTGCGGCGCCATGGTCACATCAGTTTTGTTATTGAGCAACTGATGCAACGGGGGGTGCCCAAGCGCAGCGGGCTTTTTGAAGCCATCCTGCGGATCGGGTTGGCCCAATTGTTGTTTTTGCCCGATATGGGCGCCCATTCCGCCATTCATCTGGCGGTGGAGGCGGCAAAAAGAGATCAGCGCGCTTCCCGTTTTGATCGGGTATTAAACGGGGTTTTACGGCAGGCCCAGAGGGAGGCGGCGCGCTGGCGGGGACTTGATAATGCGTTGTTATTCCCCCAATGGCTGGTGAAAAACTGGACAGCCCAATATGGGGAGGAGGCGGTGAAGCAGTTTGGCAAAGCGCTGATTGCCGGGGCGCCGCTGGATATTTGTCTGAAGGATGAAAAGGGACCGTTGCGGGATGAACTTGGTGGCAAAAAGCTGATTTTTGATTCAATTCGCATTGAAAAACGCGAGATGAGTGTCGTGCAGATGCCCGGCTTTGAAAGTGGTCAATGGTGGGTGCAGGATGTGGCGGCAACTTTGGCGGCGCGTTTGTTTGACCTTAAAAAAGGCGCAACAGTGCTTGATATGTGTGCGGCACCGGGGGGCAAAACGGCGCAATTGATCAAGGCCGGTTATGGTGTGATTGCGCTGGATAATTCTCCGGGGCGCATCAAGCGACTTGAACAAAATCTGTTGCGGCTGAACTATGAGGCGGACATTATTGAGGGGGATGCCAAAAATTTCCGCCCCGCACAAAAATTTGACGGCGTGCTGATAGATGCACCCTGTTCGGCAACCGGCACCTTTCGGCGTCATCCAGAGGTGCTGATGCATCGGGTTCCCAGGGACATCAAGGGGCGGGTGGGTCTGCAAAGGCAGATTATTACCAATGGTGTTGATTGTCTTAAAAAGGGTGGCCAACTGATTCTTTGTGTCTGTTCCCTGCTGCAGGAGGAAGGGGAAGCGCAGGCAAATTGGGTTTTGCACAATTTTCCACAACTTCGTGCCCTGCCTGTTACTCTTGGGGAGTTGGGCGGCCTGTCAGGAGCAATTGACCGGAATGGCTGGGTTAGAACTCATCCGGGCCTCAATATGGGGCCTGATTTATCCGGTATGGACGGGTTTTTTGTGGCCCGTTGGATTTTGGACTAGATCCAAAATCAATTGGGTGTGGTGCATGGGCATGCCGGGGTGTTAATGTTGGCGCATGTGAATAGTTTAAAATTACATGGATTGAATTCACTTTATGAATCTGTTTCGCAGCTGGCGTGCCGGCAGTTACATTATTGATCGCGTTATTACTTCGCCAATGTTTCGCTGGACATGGAGTGGATTGTCCGAAGGTGAGTATAGCGGCGCTTTGCGTGAATATCGCCCGGTGGATGCTGAAACCGCCCACGAGATGCGCGCGGGCCGATATTTGCTGGCCTCAAAACTGGTGGATACACACGGGGTTTCGCCTTTTGCAACCCATGTGGACCATTTGTCCTGGCACAATGAACTGCACGGGTTTGCGTGGCTGCGTCATTTTGGCGAGGCGCGCGGGTTAGAAGAACGGGAATTTGCCCGCACGCTGGTGCTGGACTGGATCGGGCGCAATTCGGAATATAATGTGGACACTTGGGGGTTGGGGCTGAGTGCGCGCCGGGTAATGAACTGGTTGCGCCACTATGGCTTGCTTACCGAGGGGGCGGAACGCAAGCAGGTTAAAACGATTTCTCATTCCATTGCGATGCAGGTGCAGGCGGCGAAACTGCGCACCCCTTATGCGCCCGATAGAATTGATGAACTGATTGCAACCATTTTGCCGGTTGCCGTTGCTCTTTGTGATGGCAGTGAACTGGCCCAGATTGAACCTTTGGTCAAAACCCTGTGCAAAATGCTGAAATGGCAATTGGATGAGGATGGGTTTTATCGCTCCCGCAATCCTGCTGATCAATTGCTGCTGATTGAAGAACTGGTGTCTCTCAGGCTTACCCTGTCTCAGCGTTCAGCCGATCTGGCGCGGGAACTGGGGGGCATTGTTGATGATATGCATCTGGCGCTGGACAGTGTGACCCTGGGTACCGGGGAGCCGGTTTATTTTAACGGGTGCGGGCAATTGCCCGCTGAAATGATTTTTGCCATTCAGTCTCAGGGCACTCGCCGGCGCAAGGGCAATTGTGCGGTGGCGGGATATGGGGTGGTGGAGCTTGGCCCCGGCATGCTGGTGGTGGATGAGGGGCGGGTGCCTTTGGCGGCCTATGCCCGCAATGCCCATGCCAGCGCCCTGGCATTTGAGTTTTCCCACGGGCGGGACCTGGTGGTGGGGTCGTGTGGACCTGCGCCCGACGAATTGCGCCATTCAAAGGATTTGTTTCGTCAGGGGGCGGCCCATTCAGCCCCCATGATCGATGATTTGTCTTCGGGGCGTTTTTCAAATAGCGGTGTTCTAATCTCCTATGGAGAAAAACCCAAAATGAACGTTCACGAAAGGGATGCGGAAATCGTGGCCCGTACCGGTGCTTTTCGTTCCCGTTTCGGAGTGGAGATTGAACGGCGTGTGTCAATTCTGGCCAATGGGGACACGCTGGTGGGGCAGGATGTATTGATCGTGCCGGGGGATAAACGCAAACTGACGGGGTCGCTTATTCAGCGCTTTCATCTGGCGCCGGGGGCCAGGGCAACACTTTCTCCCGGTGGCGAGATGATTTCGATTGTTTTGCAATCGGGGGCCGAGTGGACCTTTTTGTGGGAGGCGGCTCTGGCTCAGGTGGAGCCGAGTGTGCGCCAATCCGCACATCTGGGATATTATAATACCCAGCAAATCGTGTTGGAGGCCGAGTTGGAAAAGGGGCTGGAAGTGTCCTGGATATTTACCAAACGCTAAATGTGACTGATGGGCAGGGCCAACGATTTTTTCCTTGCATTGGGCATTT
>WFOP01000188.1 GCA_015487985.1 Hyphomicrobiales bacterium | reverse complement strand
GGTAATGCCCTCCACGAAAATTTCGTCGGCAGCGATATTGGTCTGGAAACAAAGACAGGCCAGAATGGCCAGCTTGTGGGCCGTATCAAATCCCTCAACGTCAAAGGTGGGATCGGCTTCGGCATATCCCAGCGCCTGAGCATCTTTAAGGCAATCGGCAAAGGAAATATCCTCATTGCCCATACGGGTCAGGATATAGTTGCAGGTGCCGTTCATAATGCCATAAACGCGGGTGACGGTGGCGGTGCCAAGCCCTTCGCGCAGGGTCTTTATCACCGGGATACCACCGGCAACAGCGGCTTCAAAACCAATATAGGCGCCGTTTTGTTCTGCCAGTTCAGCCAAATTCACCCCGTGCTTGGCCAGCAAGGCCTTGTTGGCTGTAACGACGGATTTTCCAGCTTTCAAGGCGGCTTCAACCGCCGCCAGCGCCGGGCCATCCTCCCCGCCGATCAACTCGACGAACAAATCCACATCGGGGTTTTTGGCCAGCGCAACCGGGTCGTCATGCCAACGCAGATCAGAGATGTCGATCCCGCGATCCCGGGAGCGCGAACGGGCGGAAACCGCTACGACTTCAATGCGCCGCCCGTGCTTGCGCTCAAGTTCGTCTCCGTTTTTTTGCAGCATGTCCACAAGGGAAGCGCCCACGGTGCCAAGTCCTGCAATTCCCACGCGCAGAGATGCGGGGTTTTGTTTTTCCGGTTTATCGCTCATCAACTCAATCTTTGTCTGTCTATGTTGGCCTTGACTGCCTGTGTCGGGGGCGCAACCCCACTCAACAGATGCCGTCATCGGATACTCTAAATACTGGATGCATAGAATATGAAAAGGCAGGCGGGTCAATAGGGGCAAGGCTGAGGAACAGTAAATATCCGCGTTAATGTGCTCGACAAAGCATGAATGCTTATCTAAATTCAGGAAATTTTGAATTTTAGGGGACTTCGGGTGAAAAAGACGCTTTTGATCACATTGTTGGGTTTGAGCATCAGCAGCACAAGTCCGGCGGTGGCGCAATCTCAACGCCAAATTGATTTTGCCATTGAATTTTTCAATAAAATTCAGCCCCGCTCGATTGCTGAAAACCGGGAATATTGCGGTTATTTTGGCCTGAATGATGACAATCAGCTTGTCGCCACTGCTCCCACAAAAGGGGACAGCGAGAGTTGTTATGCCGATGAGCCGCCCTACAGTCTGGATATTGTTGCATCCTATCATACACATGCGGGGCATTCTTATGAATATGATTCAGAAGTGCCCTCCTCCAATGACCTTGAGGCGGACATTGCAGAAGAAGTGGATGGTTTTATTTCCACGCCGGGGGGCCGAATCTGGTTCAACAGCGCATCGCGGGAAATTGCTATTCTGATTTGCGGGCGTAATTGCACAGTTTCAGACAGCGATTATGATCCCGATAATACAAAAAGTATCCGCAACAGATATACAGTGGATCAACTGGTCCGGCGCGAACAGGAATATTAGGGCCGACACCCGTTCCCCATGCCCCTAAAGCATGTCGCGTTTATCGGTATTCAGGCGACCTGTTTTATCTGTTTGTTTTGGCCTGTCTTTTATCCCAAAACCGGTACCACCCACACGGGCCGAGCCTGAGGGCATGCTTTTGGGAGACATACTTTAGCCGGACCTGATACCGGTCACATTTGCCCCCTGCCCCTCGCCAAGGAACTTTTTGAGGTTGCGGGCGGCCTGACGGATACGCTGTTCGTTTTCCACCAGTGCTATGCGCACATAATTGTCGCCATATTCGCCAAAACCAACGCCCGGTGCCACCGCAACCGCCGCTTCTGTTATCAGCAGTTTTGCAAATTCAAGGGACCCCAGATGGGCAAATTGAGCGGGGACGGGCACCCAGGCAAACATGGTGGCCGGTGGCGGGGGGATATCCCAGCCGGCGCGGCCAAAACTGTCCACAAGCACATCGCGACGGGTTTTATAAACCTCGCGCACATCCCCCACACAATCATCAGGGCCATTGAGTGCGGCAGCGGCGGCCACCTGAATGGGGGTAAACGCCCCGTAATCCAGATAGGACTTTACTCTGGTGAGCGCAGATATGAGCTTTTCGTTCCCCACGGCAAAGCCCATGCGCCAGCCGGGCATGGAGAAGGTCTTGGACATGGAGGTAAACTCCACGGCAATGTCCATGGCGCTGGGAATCTGCAAGATCGAAGGGGGCGGATTATCATCAAAATAAACTTCGGCATAGGCCAGATCCGAGAGGATATAAATCTGATGCTTGCGGCAATAATCCACCACTTCACGGTAAAAATCCAAATCCGCGATATAGGCGGTGGGATTTGAAGGATAGTTCAAAATCAGGGCAATGGGTTTGGGTATCGAATGACGCACAGCCCGGTCCAGCACCTGGAAAAACGCCTCGTTTGGCTCAGCGGGCATGGAACGCACCACACCCCCGGACATGATAAAGCCAAAGGAATGAATGGGATAAGTGGGATTGGGCACAAGAACCACATCACCCGGCGCGGTGATGGCCTGCGCCATATTGGCGAACCCCTCCTTGGAGCCAAGAGTGGCCACGATCTGGGTATCGGGATTAAGTTTCACCCCGAAACGGCGTTCGTAATAGGCCGCCTGTGCCTTGCGCAAACCGGGGATGCCTTTTGAAGCGGAATAGCGGTGAGTGCGCGGATTTTGAATCGCCTCCACCAGCTTGTCAACGATATGGGAGGGGGTTGGCAGGTCCGGATTTCCCATCCCCAGGTCAATAATATCCACCCCTTGCGCGCGCGCTTTTGCCTTGATGGGGTTGATATGTTCAAAAACATATGGCGGTAGCCTTTTGATACGATGGAATTCAGGTTCCATTTGTCATGCCTCCATCATTTGAGTTGCGGCCACAATCTACTGGCTTCCCGGATTGCGATTCTTCCTTGCGTGGCTTTTATACTGCTAAATCATGGTTGGAAATTGATATTTGCATAATTATTCCCATGTAAGTGGCAGACACTGTTTTGCCTGATTATACTTGGGGGACCATTCTTGTGCCCACTTTTCTTGGGAAAGTGAAGGGGAGGAAGCCGTTTGATTTTTGACACTTGCGCAAATGAGAGTGCCGGGAGTAAACTTATTGATTTAAGCCGCCGTTTGACGGTTTGCGGATTTTTTGGGTTTTTATGAGTAAGCGTATTGCAATCTCTACAATTGGTACACGCGGGGACGTGCAACCTTATTTGGCGCTGGCGCTGGAGTTGCGCTCAAGGGGCTATGATGTTGTGCTGGGGGCGCCGGCAGATTTTGAGGCCGAGGTGAAGGCGCTGGATATTGAGTTTCATTCCCTTGTCGGCAACATTCGCTCTTTTTTGCGCCAGTCCAATTTTGAAAATTCCATGGACAATTTTTTGATCAATGCCCCCGCCTTGTTGCAGCAGGGACAAAAAATTGTTGAAGAAGCGGCAAGAAATTCATGGGAAATGGCGCAAGGCTCCGATGCAATAATTTTGAATATCAATACCAGCTTTGCCATTGATATCGCAGAAGCCCTTGGTATTCCGCCTATAATGACCGCCCTTCAACCACTGAATTCAACTGGTGAATTCCCTATCTGCAATTATGATGTGCCCGATATGGGGCGGGCGCTGAACTGGCTGAGCCATGCGGCAACCAGTGTGCAGCAGGCCTATTATGATTTTCCGCGCAATCGGCTGCGCCGGGACCTGATGGGGCTTGAGCCGCGTAAAAGCGGGGGCTTTTTCGAGGACACCCACGGGAAAAACCTGGTTACGCTTTACGCCTATTCCCCTCTGGTTTCCCCACGCCCGCGCGACTGGCCCAAAACGGCAATTGTCACCGGATACTGGCCCTTAAGGGACCAAAGCAACTGGGAACCTGATGATGCGTTTGAAGCCTTTCTGGAACGGGGGGAAGCACCGATTTATGTCGGTTTTGGCTCCATGCCGTTTGGCGCACAACGCAACACCGAAATTCTCAAAAAGGCGGTAAAAATCTGGGGAGGCCGAGTGGTGGTGGCCAGTGGCTGGGGGGGCATGAACGCCGAGGATTTGCCCAAGGAAATTTTTGCGCTGACAAAAGCGCCCCATGAAAAATTGTTCGATTATGTAAAAGGGGTGGTCCATCACGGGGGTGCCGGCACCACCGCTGCGGGGCTTTATGCGGGCAAGCCAACTTTTGTTGTGCCCCAGGCCATTGACCAGCCCTATTGGGGCAAGCGGGTGCATGCGCTTGGGTGCGGGCCGGAACCAGTGCCCCTGAAAAAGCTGACCCCAAGAATACTGGCCCAGGCCCTGCACGACCTGTCCACCAACAGTTCCTATGCGGAGGAAGCGCTGAACGTGGCCTCAAGCCTCACCCAGGAAAATGGCCCGGCCAAGGCAACTTTACACATCGAACGGGTGATGAAAAATTTTGCGCCCCAATCACATCAGGCCGGAAAAACCGGCAACTCAACTTCAGGTCGCAAATCCTATGTGTAGCCGATAATGGCCCAGTCCGCACAAAAACGCCGCGCGTTTACCGGCCCCGCTCTTTATAGCCATGGCTTCAAATCCTTCTTTTTGTTTGCCGGTATCTGGGGCGTGCTTTCCATGTCCCTTTGGATCAGTTTTCTGGCCCTTGGACTTGAAATCCCCTCACGCATGGCGGGGGTCGATTGGCACATGCACGAAATGGTGTTTGGTTACACATCCGCGGTGATTGCGGGGTTTTTATTGACCGCCGTTCCCAACTGGACCGGGCGCCTGCCCATAATCGGCTGGCCTGCCGCGCTGTTGTCCGGGCTTTGGGTATTGGGGCGGGGAGCGGTATTTTTCTCCGAATTTCTACCCCAATTTGCCGTGCCCGTGGTTGATGGCAGCTTTTTGCTGGTGCTGGCGCTGGTTATCGGGCGCGAGGTGATTGCGGGTAAAAACTGGCGCAACCTGAAAGTGCTGGTCATCATCGCAGCTTTGGCCGGGGCCAACATCCTGTTTCACATCGAATCCCTATACGGAGCCGCCTATCAGGGATATGGCGTGCGCCTGGGGGTGGGGCTGGTAATTCTACTGATTACGATAATTGGTGGAAGGGTCGTGCCAAGTTTCACCCGTAACTGGTTGGCAAAACATAATAAAAACACCTTGCCCCTCCCCCGGAACATGCTGGATAATGCCGTTGAAACCCTGACGGCAATCGCATTATTGGTGTGGACCTTTGTCCCTGATGCCGCATGGCTTTGGGGGGGATATCTGCTCATTGGCGCGCTGCATCTGTTCAGGCTTTGGCGCTGGGTGGGCTGGCACGCCCTCGCCGAGCCGATGGTGAGTGTTTTACATGCAGGCTATTTATTTGTTGGCGTTGGTTTTTTTATGTTGGCCTATGCCAATCTGTCCGCTGGCGCCTTCCAGTCCAACCAAATCCCCCACGCATGGATGGCCGGGGCAATCGGCATAATGACCATGGCGATGATGACGCGGGCGAGTCTGGGGCATTCAGGACGCCCGATCAAAGCGAGCGCGGCGATAACTTTAGTGTATATCTTTATAATTTCTACAACTCTGTTTCGAATGGTGGCGGAGTTTTACCCCTCAGATATTCTCTGGCTGCATCTGTCCGCCACAACATGGATCGCCGGATTTGCTCTTTATCTGGTTGTTTATTTTCCGATTTTTACCCGCAAGAAATCCCCAAATATTCCCGGTTAGAAACAGTTAATCGAAATAGTGTAACCTGACGATGTGCTTTGTTGCTCGCGCATTGGTGTTTGGGGTATAAATTGAATTATTTGTCCAGTATAATTAACGGTACACGGGAAAATCGGCATGGGCTTTTATACCTGCCTGCGATTATTGCTATTGTGCTTGTTGTTTACGGAATGTTTTTTGTCGAAAATAATACCCGTCAACTTAACCTGCAACTTGAACGGGCGGAAATCCACGAACAACTGGACAGGATTCGCACTGATTTTGAAAGCCGTTTCATTTCCGGCGCGCAACTGACACAAGAAACGCTGGATATGTTCGAGCTTGACCTGTCTTTGTATAAGATCGGGCCAAACGGATCGCTGAACTCCTTGTTTTATACGGGCGCTTCGCGCGAACTCATCAATCCCGTGATCGTACAAATAAGACTGTCCGATGCCATCTATAAACTTTCGGGCACCCCGGCAGGGGGATGGAGCGATGGCATGCCCAACCTTTGGCAAAACCGGTTTCTATCCCTTTTGGCCGGTTTGCTGGTGATTTTTCCCACTGTGGGGGCGGGCTGGCTTTTGGAGGAACGGCGCAAAAACATGCTGCAACTTCGCGCAAATGCCGAAAAACTCGAAAGGCTGTCAAATCGTCTGACACTGGCACTCAGCACATCTCAAATCGGTGTTTGGGAATTTGATACAGCGAGTGAAGAACTGATTTGGGACAATCGCATGTGTGAAATGTATGATGTTCCAAAAAACAAAAAACCCGGCTATGAGGATTGGGTCCGACGGCTTCATCCCGACGACCTGGAACAGGCAAAAAAAGACTTTTCGCTGGCCCTGGTCGAACGAAGTCTTTATCAATCGCAATTTCGCCTGGTCAAGCTGGATGGCTCCATCATTCATATTCGATCCATTGGCTCCACCACACAGGATGAGAACGGGTTTGTGCGCATTCTGGGCGTCAACTGGGACATAACTGAAGACATCAATAAACAGGCCGAACTGGAAGAAGCCAAAAACCTGAGTGAAGCACGCACAAAAGAACTGGAAGAAGCCAAAGTACGAATCGAACATAACGCTTTGCACGATTCTCTTACCGGCCTGCCAAACCGGCGATATCTGGACGAAGTTCTTGCCGGTATGCATGCAGAGAAATTCGGCGACATGGAGAGTTTCTCGCTACTGCACGTTGACCTTGACAGGTTCAAGCAAATCAATGACACGCTGGGTCATGCAGCGGGCGATAAAACGCTCGTGCATGCCGCCAGGGTATTGCGCCGGAATGTGCGCTCGACTGATTTTGTCGCCCGCGTGGGGGGGGATGAATTTGTTATTCTTTGCACGACGCGTCTGGCCAACCCGCTTCTGGCCCGTCTTGCAACCCGCATCAACGAAGAAATGCGCCGTCCCATCACCATTAACATGCGTGAAAGCCGGTGCGGTGTCTCCATTGGCATTGCCAGTAAAGAAATCACTGATACCAATTCAGAACAGTTGCTGATTAACGCCGATATCGCCCTTTATCATGCCAAAAAAGAGGGGCGGAATACGTTTCGCTTCTACACAGAACAATTGCATCAGATCGCGGTGAATACAAAATGTGTGGCGGATGAAATTCTGACCGGCATCGAGCAGGAACAATTCATTGTTCATTATCAGGGGCAGTTTGATGCCAAAACCCTTGAGATTTCAGGCGTTGAAGCTCTTGCACGCTGGCAGCATCCGACACGCGGATTATTGGGGCCGAGCGAGTTTATTGAAATTTCTGAAGAACTGAATGTTATGGCTAAAATCGACTCCATCGTGCTTGCCCAGGCACTCAAGCAAATGGCATCATGGAAACGGGCAGGCCTTAATATTCCAAAAGTTTCTGTAAATATTTCTGCCCGGCGCCTGAGTGATGAAAACCTGATCAAGGGGCTGATCGATCTTGATATTGAGCCGGGTACCATCACATTTGAATTTCTGGAAACAATATTGCTGGACAGTTCTTCGGATCAGGTGGCATGGAATATCGATCAGATCCGCGAACTTGGCATTGACATTGAACTGGATGATTTTGGCACCGGATATGCTTCGATTGTTTCCCTGATGCAGTTGCGCCCCAAAATGCTGAAAATTGACCGTCAGTTAATTATGCCAATTACGCAATCTGTCACCCAAAAGGAGCTTGTTCAGTCCATCGTAAATATCGGCTCGGCGCTTGGCATTGGCTGTGTTGCTGAGGGGGTGGAAACCATGGAACATGCGAAAATTGTCGCTGAACTGGGCTGTAAAACATTGCAGGGCTTTGGTTTGGCGCGCCCCATGAGCGGACGTGCATTTGCAAACTTTGCGCGCAAAAAGAAGAAAAATCCGCTTCGTGTTGCATAAACCGGCAGTTTTTTCGGCAATCCAAAGCAAATATAGCGCAAATCTCCAAAAAATTTCTCCCCTTGGCGAGCCAGAAATATCTGTCTATAGAGATTCTCAAGCAACCGGCGTTAGCGGCACAGAAAATCAAAAACAAAGGCATGCTTTTTCATTCATAAGGGGAGATTTGACATGAAAATGACCACCGAAGAAGCCTTTGTAAAAGTGCTGCAGATGCACGGAATCGACAATGCGTTTGGTATTATCGGCTCCGCTTTCATGCCCATTTCAGACAATTTCCCCAAGGCGGGCATTACCTTTTGGGACTGCGCCCATGAGTATAGTGCCGGCATGATGGCGGACGGATATTCCCGGGCCTCGGGAAAAATGAGTATGGCCATTGCCCAGAACGGGCCGGGCATTGCCAACTTTGTCACCCCGATAAAAACCGCCTTCTGGAACCATACCCCCATGCTGGTGGTCACACCACAAGCCGCCAACAAGACCATCGGTCAGGGGGGCTTTCAGGAGGTGGAGCAGATGCGCATGTTCGCCGATTGTGTGGCCTATCAGGAGGAAGTGCGGGACCCCTCGCGGATGGCTGAAGTGCTCAACCGGGTGATTTCAAAGGCAAAGCGGCTCTCTGCCCCCGCCCAAATCAATGTACCGCGCGACCTGTGGACGAAGGTCATTGATATTGAACTGCCCCAGATTGTTGAATTTGAAAAACCTGCCGGCGGAGAACTGGCAATCACAATGGCGGCAAAACTTTTATCCGAGGCGAAGTTTCCGGTTATTCTGAACGGGGCCGGTGTCGTTATCGGGGGGGCAATCGAGGCATCAAAACTGTTGGCGGAACGGCTGGATGCGCCGGTATGTTGCGGGTATCAGCACAATGATGCTTTCCCCGGATCGCACCCGCTATTTGTCGGGCCGCTGGGCTATAACGGCTCCAAGGCGGCGATGGAACTAGTTTCAAAGGCCGATGTTGTTTTGGCTTTGGGAACACGGCTCAATCCGTTTTCCACCCTGCCCGGCTATGGCATTGAGTATTGGCCAACCGAAGCAAAAATCATTCAGGTGGACATCAACCCCGACCGGATCGGGCTGACCAAGGCGGTTGATGTGGGGATTGTGGGGGATGCAAAAACGGTTGCCTCGCAAATTCTGGCCCGACTTTCTCCTGAAGCGGGGGACATTGAGCGCACCGAACGGCGCCAGCTCATTGCGCAAACAAAATCGGCATGGGCGCAGGCGCTGACCGCCATGGACCATGAAAATGATGACGAAGGCACCGACTGGAACCAGCGGGCGCGCAACGACAGGCCAAATCTTATGTCGCCTCGTCAGGCATGGCGCGCCATTGAGGCCAACTTGCCCAGGGAGGCCATTATCAGCTCTGACATTGGCAATGTGTGCGCCATTGGCAACGCTTATCCCACATTTGAGGCCGGGCGCAAATATCTGGCGCCGGGTCTGTTCGGGCCTTGCGGATATAGTTTTCCTGCCATTTTGGGAGCAAAAATCGGCCAGCCCGATGTGCCGGTGGTGGGGTTTGCCGGGGATGGCGCCTTTGGTATTTCCATGAATGAAATGACCGCCTGCGGGCGCGAGAACTGGCCCGGCATAACCATGGTGATTTTCCGCAACTACCAGTGGGGGGCGGAAAAACGCAACACGACACTCTGGTACAATGATAATTTTGTTGGCACCGAGCTGGATTATAACGTGTCCTATGCCGGCATTGCCAAGGCATGCGGGGTAAACGGGGTGACCGCCAGCAGCATGGAAGAATTAAGCCGGGTGCTGGATGAAGCCGTAACCGCACAAATGGAGCGTGGGGAAACAACCTTTATCGAGGTGATGCTCAATCAGGAGATGGGGGAACCCTTCCGGCGCGACGCCATGACAAAACCGGTCAAAGTTGCTGGAATTGACCCCGGGGACATGCGCCAACAATAGATTTTCCCCCGCTCTTTTCATCGAAACACCTTGATTGGAACGCGCCGTGAAGCCTCTGGATGATCTGATAAAACGGGCCAAATCATCGCCGCAGCATATCGTTCTGGCGGAGGGGGCTGATCCGCGCATTATTTCAGGGGCCATTCGGGCAGCCAAAGAGGGCGTGGCAAGGATTACCCTTATCGGGGAACCGCACGAGGTGGCAACCAAAGTGGGGGCACAAAATCTTGGGGACCTGCCGATTTCGATTGTTGATTCGCGCACCAGCGGGTTGCTGGAGCGCTTTGGCAACGCTTATCAAGAGTTGCGGGCTCACAAAAATGTATCACCTCATGTGGCGCGCCGGCTGATGAGCAAGCCGCTCAATTTTGCGGCGATGATGGTGCATTTGGGGTTGGCGGACGGCTCTTTGGCGGGGGCGGTGTTTACCAGCGGGCAAACCATGCGCGCCGCCCTGCACATAATCGGGAAATCGCCGCGTTATGATTTGATCTCAAGTTTTTTCATCATGCTTTATTGTGCGCCGCACGATCAGATTTCCGGGCCGCTGGTATTTTCTGATTGCGCGCTAAATGTTGATCCTTGCGCACAGGAACTCACCCAGATTGCCATTGCCTCGGCCGACAGTGCGGCGCAGCTTTTGGGGGTGGAACCCAAAGTAGCCATGCTTTCTTTTTCAACATTTGGCAGCGCCAATCATCCATTGGTGCAACGGGTGCGCGACGCAACAAGGGGGGCAAAGGAATTGCGCCCGGAGCTGATTGTTGAGGGGGAAATTCAGCTTGATGCGGCATTGGTGCCCGAGGTGCATCGGCAAAAAGGGGCAAACTCGCGCCTTGAGGGAAAGGCCAATGTGCTGGTGTTTCCAAACCTGATGGCGGGAAATATCGGCTATAAAATTGCCCAGCGACTTGGCGGTGCGCTGGCCATCGGCCCCATCATGCAGGGGCTGGCAAAACCGGCCAACGATCTTTCGCGCGGGTGTAGCGCCGAGGATGTTTTTCACATGATTGCCACCACGGTTGTGCAGGCGCAAAATCCTGCAATCGGAAAGGAATAAAATGAACAGTTCCCAAAACCACAATGATTATGCCAGAGTTATTGAAAACGACCGCAACCATGTCTGGCACCATCTGACCCAGCATAAAAAGTATGAAACCGGCGAGCCGACGATGATAATCGAGGGCAAGGGCATGCGGGTGTGGGACGCCAGGGGCAAGCAATATCTGGATGCGATTTCAGGCGGCGTCTGGACGGTAAATGTGGGGTACGGGCGCACGGAAATTGCCGATGCCGTGCGCGATCAACTGGTCAAGCTCAACTATTTTGCCAATACGATGGGGTCAATCCCC
>WFOP01000187.1 GCA_015487985.1 Hyphomicrobiales bacterium | reverse complement strand
AGTCATACCAGCCCGAAACAAAGAAATTCGGCGGGGTTTTGGAACCAAGGCGGCCAGACTGAGAGAGGGTTTCCCAGTGGCTGTCTTTTTTAACTTCTTCCAGCATCCAGCGTCGCCAGAACTCGACCTTGTGGCCGGTGGTGGCAATGTCAGCTTCTACGATGGGTAAGGAATTGGCGGCGCTTTTTGTCGCTTTTTCCACCTTGCCGGTGATAACGCCAAACATGAATTTGAGGGGGGAAGTGCGCAGGCCTTCAACCAGTTGCATCCATGAGAGCCAGAATTGCAGGTCTACTGCCCCTTGCGGGAACAGGACGTTTTTATATTCGCTGGTGGCGATCTGGGTGGAAATGGCGCTTTTTTCAGGCATTTCATCGCAGATGGCCCATTGCACATAGCCCAGATAGGAGGGGCCGGTCATGCCCAGACGTCCATCAAACCAGCTTTGCTTGCTCAGCCAATCCAAAATGGCCAGCCCGTCTTCGCGTTCCAGCAACAGGGGGCCGATTTCTCCATCCGAGCCGTCGGTGCCACGGCAGGCCTGTAAAACGGTGATAAATCCCCGTTCGGCATAAATTCTTGCATAGCCGGCAAAGCCCTGACGTTTATAGGCGGTGCGAATAAGAATGGTGGGAAAGGGGCCTTCTCCTTCGGGCATATAGACATCGCTAAGTAATCGCGCACCGTCAAAAGAGGGAACAACCACATCTGCCAGTTTTTTGACTTTGTGGGTTGCTGGCTTGAATTTGTGACGCCATGCGAAAAACTTGGAAGCTAAGGTCAATTTTATTCTCCGGTTAAAATGCCAAAGAAACAGCTTAACAGCTTCTTGTCAGCTTACAAAATCGAACCTGTCTACATCAAAAAGACCACGGTCGGTCATCTTCAAATGGGGAATGACCGGCAGGGCGAGGAACGCCACCTGCAGGAATGGTTCGGGCAATGTGCACCCAAGGGAATGGGCAGCTTCGCGCAAGCGTTCAAGGGTGCGCGCAACATCCTCAAAGGGCAACTCACTCATCAGGCCGGCGATAGGGAGCGCCAGTTCTGCCAGAATTTTACCGTCCTTTGCCACGCAAAATCCCCCCTTGAGCTCAATCAGGCGATTGACCGCTGCGGCCATATCTTCGTCATTGGCTCCAATAACCGTGATATTGTGGCTGTCATGGCCCACCGAAGAAGCAATGGCGCCGGATTTGAGGCCAAAACCGGTAACAAACCCGTGCCCGATATTGTTGTTGATGCCGTGACGTTCGACAACGGCGACTTTGATGACATCCTGATCAAGGTCCGGCTGCACGCCTTTTTCCGTGACGGCCAGAGTTGCCTCTTCTTTGAAGGTGATAATCAGGCCGGGTTTGACGCCGATCACGGGCATCTGGTTTTTCCCGTGCAGGGGTTTCATTTCAAAGGCTGGTGATGAAAGCGGTTTTGCCTTCATGGAATTGAGGCCGACCGGGGGGATGGTTTGGCGCTGGTCAAAAAGCGCATCCGTTACGGGGCGACCGGCGCTGATGACGCTTGAGACACGGCAGTCTTTCAAATCGTCTAAAATAGCAATGTCGGCCCGCCAGCCCGGGGCCAGCAGACCACGGTCTTTGAGGCCAAAAATGCGGGCCGCCGAAATGGAGGCAATCCGGTAAATCAGATGTGGGGGGTGCCCTTTGCCAATCAGGCGGCGGATGAGTTCATCCACATGCCCTTCTTCTGAAATATCCAGGGGGTTGCGGTCATCGGTGCACAGGGCAAGAAAGCTGGCGGTGTCGGGGGTGATGATTTCAGAAAGTGCGTTGAGGTCTTTTGAAACCGAGCCTTCGCGAATGAGAATGGCCATGCCTTTTGCGAGTTTTTCCAGTGCTTCTTTTGCAGAAGTGGCTTCGTGATCGGTGCGAATGCCTGCGGCAAGGTAGGCGTTCAGGTCCGTGCCGGAAAGCAGGGGGGCATGGCCGTCCATATGGGCGTTTTGAAACGCCGCCAGTTTGGCGATAATGTCGGGGTCGGTATTGATGACGCCGGGAAAGTTCATCATTTCGGCGAGGCCGATGACTTTTTCGTGGCCGGCGTAGGGGAGCAGGTCATCAATTTCGAGCCGTGCGCCGGAGGTTTCATGCGCCGTTGCGGGTACGCAGGAGGAAAGGTTTATCCGAATGTCCATGATTGCGCGTTCGGCGCAGGACAAAAAATATTCTATTCCTTTGGCGCCCAGCACATTGGCGATTTCATGGGGGTCGCAAATAACGGTGGTTACCCCGTGGGGCAGCACGCAGCGGTCAAATTCCAGCGGGGTGACCAGTGAACTTTCTATATGCAGGTGGGTGTCGATAAAGCCGGGAACGGCCCATTTCCCAGTGCAGTCGATTTCTTTTTTCCCCTGATAGCTGGCATGGGTGCCCACAATTCTGTCGGCAACAATGGCAATGTCGGTTCGGGTGATATTTCCACTAATGACATCAAGAAGGGAGATGTTTTTCAGCACCAGATCGGCGGGTTGCGCGCCTTTGCCTGCCTGGATCATGGAAGTGAGGGTTTTTGAATCGGTCATGTTTTTCAGATTTCTCAGTATTGATTTCAGCGAGAATGGGCGTTTGCTTTGATTTGATCAAGGCTTGGTTGAGAAAAAAGCCGTATAATGACAAAGGCGGCAACAGGGATAACTGTGCCGCCTTGAAATAATTGAAATCGGGGGGAGCCTAGTCCTTTTTGATTTCTTTGAGTTTGTTGATGCCCAGCATATCCATGGCCAGTTTTTCATAAAACGGTTCGGATTTGCCCCGGCGCATTTTACCCATGAAATATTTTTCAAAACCGATTTTGGCCATATGCACCCATTTGCCTTCTGAAGACCAGTTGACATTGCGGGGCGGAATTTGGGGTTGGGCGACAAAGGCGATGCCGCTGTCTCCGAAGTCTGCCAGACAAACAGCGTTCCAACTTCCCTGATGGGTGGGGCTGTTTCCGCGCAGGATCTGGCCAATATTCATGGCGGTCGCCGTCACCATGGATTCAATCATAAATCCGGTTTTGGGCACGCCAACGGGGAGCGGGGTGGGGCCGACCGGGGGAATGGCCACACAAACGCCAACTGAAAAGACATTGTTGAATGTGGGGTTCATCTGGTGTTCGTCCACAATGACAAATCCACGCGGGTTCACCAGCCCCTCAATGCCCATCAAAGGTTTGATCCCGCGGAAGGCCGGCAACATCATGGCAAATTTGAATTGCAGTTCCGAGGTGCCGGCGGAAGAGCCGTCTGCATTTAACGTTTCAACGGACATAAGACCGGGTTCAACTTTGTTCACCTTGGTGTTGGTCATCCATTTGACGTGTTTGTCGCGCATGGCCCCCTCAAGCAGGCCCTTGGTGTCACCAACGCCATCAAGGCCCAGATGCCCCACATAGGGTTCGGGGGTCACGTAGGTGATTTGCACCTGATCGCGGATTTTACGCCGGCGCAATTCTGTTTCAAGGATAAAGGCGAATTCATAGGCGGGACCATAGCAGGATGCGCCCTGAACCGCCCCTACGATGAGGGGACCGGGGCTTTTGCAGAATTCGTCAAATGCCTGTCCTGCCGTTACGGCATGATCCACATGACAAATGGAGTGGGTGTTGCCTTCAGGGCCCAGCCCTTCAATTTCATCAAATGCCAGTTCGGGGCCGGTGGCGATAATCAGGTAGTCATATTCAATGGTTTGCCCGTTTTCCAAAACCATTTTGTTTTGTGCGGGGTCGAGGGACTCGCAAGGGGAAACAATGAAGTCAATTCCCAATCGTTTCATTACCGGCGCCAGATCAATTTCCACATCCTCTTGTGAGCGCCAGTTGACCGCAACCCAGGGGTTGGA
Organism: Hyphomicrobiales bacterium; assembly: GCA_015487985.1. Taxonomy (GTDB): domain Bacteria; phylum Pseudomonadota; class Alphaproteobacteria; order Rhizobiales; family Devosiaceae; genus DROE01. The sequence goes on along the minus strand of WFOP01000187.1, from coordinate 1,393 downwards.
CGGTACGAAGTGATATTTGGGATCTTTGGTAACAACTGTAATTTTATCCTGTGGCCGCAATTGTTCCTGCATTTCATAGGCCATGATGGCGCCGCCCAATCCTGCGCCTAATACTACGATATGTGCCATTTTATTTTCTCCCGAGGGTGTTGGCAGTGCCCACTTTCATACGCCGGAATATTTGCGAACCAGCACTGCTTTATATTTGTATCAGTAAAAGCCAATGTGTGAAGCGCCAAGTCAAGACAGACCTCCCACCTTGTTTTCGCCGGGATTTGCGGGTTAGTCAATGTAGGAGTTTTCCTTGCGGGACGGCAAAAAACAGCAAATGAGGAGCAAAATGCAATGTTTGGGAAAGTTATTCGGTCAGTGTTGTTTTTGTTAATTGGATCAATTGGTTTCTGGTGGATGGCCGGATTTGCCGCAAGTGCGCAGGCACCGGGTTTTTTCCCGGCATATTATGAGGTTTATAATGTGGCGAGCGATGACGTGCTCAATATCCGGGCTGATTCGGATAGTGGCGCGCCCATTATTGGCAGTCTTGCCTATAATGCCAGCCCTGTGGAAGTGCTCAAAACAGAGGGCAATTGGGGATATGTGGCCCTGAATGAGGGAATGGGCTGGGTATATATGAAGTTTTTGCGGCCGGTGACCCTGCCAACTGTCGGGCAAAGCAATATTCCTGTTGGCCTGTCTTGTGGTGGCACTGAGCCATTCTGGGGGTTTTCCCTTGCGGAAAACAGCATCCAGCTTTCCGATATGAACGAAGGAGAACAGGCATTTAACATCGTGACGGCCAAAAACTATCAGGGGCGCGGCGGCTGGGACGGCTTTATTATCGCCAGCGGCCAGCAATCCATGATGACGGCGGTTCTTTCAACCGATGTGCAATGTTCTGATGGCATGAGCGATCTGGATTTTGGCTGGCGGGTGGATATGCTGATTACCGATGCCGGTGGCACCAATGGCAAGACCGGTTGTTGCTCCATGCGCTAGGTGATGCGTTAGACGCCGGTTGTGCATACCATTTAGCTGATCTGATAGGGCAGAATTGAGCGCTTGTCCGGGTTGACGCTGATGGCGGAGGCGATGGGGGGCACTGAACGCTGGATGCAGTTGCGGCGCTGGCAGATGCGGCAACTGATGCCAATGGGGTCAAAGGCGATTTCAGAACTTAAATCCAGATCCTGACCATAGATCAGCTGGTTGGCATAGGTGATTTCGCACCCCAGGGCATAGGCATAGTTGCGAGTTGGTGCGCCATAGCCCCCGTCGCGTTTTTGCGTGGACCAGGCAAGGCACAAATAGCGGTTGCCGTCCGGGGTCTGGGCCAGTTGGCGGATGATTTCCCCTTTGGTTTCAAAGGCGCGATGCACGTTCCACAGGGGACATG
>WFOP01000186.1 GCA_015487985.1 Hyphomicrobiales bacterium | reverse complement strand
GATGCTGGGGGTGTTCGTGACCGGGGTGCTGGTGGCAATTGCGCTGCTGGTTCTGGAGCATAACAAAACCCTGTCTGTGGATGCGCTTTTGGGTATTTTGTCCCATTCGACCTTGGCGGTCGGGCTGGTTTTACTGGCCCTGATGCCCGCTATCCGGGTGGATCTGATGGGTTTTTTGTTTGGCGATATTCTTTCGGTCTCGCGCGTTGATATCGTGATAATTTATATCGGAGGCGCCTTGATCCTTGGGGTGCTTGTCCGGTTCTGGCGGCCGCTTCTGGCGGCCACTGTCAGCGATGAACTGGCTCAGGCTGAGGGGCTGAAGCCACGAAGGGCAAAAATTATTCTGATGCTGTTGCTGGCCAGTGTCATTGCCATTGCCATGAAACTGGTGGGGGTTTTGCTGATTACCTCCCTGCTGATTATTCCTGCCGCCACCGCGCGGCGTTTTGCAGCCAGCCCTGAGCAAATGGCGCTGATTGCCGCGTTGCTTGGAAGCATTGCCGTTTCAGGCGGAGTCTTTGGTTCGCTAACATGGGACACCCCGACCGGGCCAAGCATTGTTGTTGCTGCGCTGTTGATCTTTTTGCTCTCGTTGGCCCTGCCCGTTTTTGGAAAGAAAAAAAGATGACCGCCAAGCCGCTCACCACAAACCAACAGCTGGTGCTGGGGGTTTTGAAACAAAGCCCCTCTCCCCTGAGCGCCTATGACATTTTGCACAAGCTGCGCAATAAAGGCATCAAGGCACCCTTACAGGTATATCGTGCACTGGAAGTTCTCATTGATTTAGGGGTTACCCACCGGCTGGAAAGCCTGAATGCGTTTGTTGCCTGCTCCGGGAAAAATTGCGTGCAAGGGAGCATGAGCGGGTTTATGATTTGCAACTCCTGCGGCAGGGCTGAGGAATTTTGTGACAGCCAATTGCATGAAAAACTGCAACACATTGCCTCAGATCACAGGTTTATGCCAAGCCATTCAGTGGTGGAAATCAGCGGCATTTGCGCCCGCTGCTCAACCCTGCCCGGCTAACGGAACCAATATTGGCCGGATCAGGCCAGAAAGCACGCAACGCGGCTATCACCAAGTTTAGCCATTTCCGGGCGTTCGCTTTTGCATTGCTCCGTGGCAATGGGGCAGCGGGGGTGATAGGCACACCCGCTTGGGGGATTTATCGGGTCGGGAATTTCCCCTTTTGGCGGGGTCACCTCGCGGCCAAACCCATCCAGTTTGGGGGCCGCCTCAAGCAACATTTTTGTATAGGGATGTTTGGGGTTTTCAAACAAAACATCCTTGGGGGCTTCTTCAATCAAGCGCCCCAGATATAAAACACCGATAGTATCAGCCATGTGCTGCACGATGGTGAGGTCGTGGGAAATGAACAGATATGTCAGACCGAATTCTTCGCGAATATCACTCATTAAATTGAGCACCTGAGCCTGCACCGAAACGTCAAGGGCCGAAGTTGGCTCATCACAAACGATTAGTTTTGGCTCGGCGGCCAGGGCACGGGCGATACAGATGCGCTGGCGTTGTCCCCCGGAAAATTCATGGGGGTATTTGGAAACATCGCTGGCAGAAAGCCCCACCTGCTCCAGCAGTTTCTCCGCCAGACCGTCGGCATTTTTGCCACGCGCTGTGACGGGTTCGACAATAATATCACTGACTTTCCAACGCGGATTAAGGCTGGCATAGGGGTCCTGAAATATCATCTGGATGCCAACGCGCGTCTCGTTGAGCTTTGTCTTGTCTGTTTCGTTTTCCAGGTCAACCCCGTTCACCAGCACGGAACCCTGCGTCGGGGGCAAAAGGCCCACCACAATTTTTCCAATGGTTGATTTTCCCGATCCGCTTTCCCCCACCAGCGCATAAACGCTGTTTTTTTTCACATCAAAACTCACATCGGAAACAGCCTGCAAGATGGCTTTGCTTTTTCGCTCGATAACGCGGTTGAGCCAGGGGGCGGACACGTCAAAGTCGCGGAACAGGTTTTTTACGGTTACCAGATTGCTCATGATTTTTCCTCTCCGGCATACCAGCATGCAGCACGCCCCTCACCCGCGCTCACATCGGGGTAGGGATCCGTTTTGCACTTGTCTTTTGCAATGGGGCAACGGGGATGAAACGCACACCCCTGAGGCAAATTATCAAGACGGGGCATGGCGCCCGGTATCTGGCTGAGGCGCTTTTTGCCCTTTGATGCCAAAGGCGTGGAAGCCATCAACCCCTGGGTGTAGGGATGGGTGGGAGCGGTCAGCACATCACGCACCGGCCCAAGTTCCGCCAGACGCCCCGCATACATCACCGCAACCTCGTCTGCCGCTTCAGCGATCACCCCCATATCGTGGGTAATCAGCATGATGGCGGTGCCGCGCTCACGACACAGCCGTTTCAACAGCGCAATAATTTGTGCCTGTACCGAGACATCAAGAGCGGTTGTCGGCTCGTCAGCGATAACCAGTGAAGGTTCGGCGCAAAGCGCAAGCGCAATCACCACACGCTGACGCATACCGCCGGAAAATTCATGGGGGTAGGAATTGATCCGGCGCTGTGCGGCGGGAATACCCACCTCCAGCAACGCTTCAAGCGCGCGCTGTTCCGCTTCCTCTTTTGAAACCGGGAGATGTTCAAGAATGGTTTCTGTAAGTTGTTCGCCAATGGGCAAAAGCGGGTTGAGGGAGGTCAACGGGTCTTGAAACACCATGCCGATTTCCTTGCCCCGAACCTTTCGTATTTCTTCGGATGACAGGTTATCAAT
>WFOP01000185.1 GCA_015487985.1 Hyphomicrobiales bacterium | reverse complement strand
GGCAAGACCTGCAATGCTGTTCTTCCAAAAACTCCTGTCTAGTATTTTCATTTCTTGGCTCCTCCTGTCAGTGAATACCAGATGCGCTCAACACCCCGCATTCGTTGCTAAATGTCTGTTTTTCGACCAATCGGGCCGATGTGTTTGCACGCGCCTGAAAAATCCATAAAAAGCGATTTCAAACGAGATGGTTGCAACTCAAGTGTTGACCAAAGCGAAAAACAAATCAATATTTAATTCAAGTTAGTTGAGTAAAAAATGACAAGCAGCGAATTTATGACAGAAGAAGGCACAGGGATAATCGGCAGCAATGCAGGTCGAAGTCGAAGCCACAATCGACGTGTGGTGCTTGAATTTGTGCGCGCCCATGAACCGGCAGGCCGGGCGGAAATCGCCCGCAGTTGCGGACTTTCCATTCAGGCGGTTTCAAATATTATTGATACGCTCCAGGGTGAGGGGCTTTTGCGCACCGTGGGCCATCGCGCGGGTATGCGGGGCAAACCGGCGCTGCAATATCAGTTCAATCCCGATGGTGCATTTGCTGTTGGTGTTGAAATCCGCCCCGATGCCATGGTGTGCGCATTGCTCAATCTTACCGGCAAAAGAATTTTTTCCCGCCGCAAGAAACTCAAGGACGCTTCCCCTGAAAAAGCGGTTCCCGCAGTAACAAAACTGATCGCCGCCGCCATTGAGGCCAGCGGCAGGGATCGCAAAAATCTGCTGGGAACCGGCATCGTGATGCCCGGCCCGTTTGGTGAATCCGGCTTGAGTTATTCCGGCGCCGCCGTGCTGAGCGGTTGGGAAAATATTAATATAAAAGAAGAGTTTGAAAAGGCTCTGGCATGCCCTGTCATCATTGAGAATGACGCCACCGCAGCGGCGGTTTCAGAACGTCTGGCGGGGACTGCCTCTGAGATGAACAGTTTTTGCTTTATCTATTTTGGCACCGGGCTGGGCCTTGGCGTGATTGCGGGCGGCCATTCTCAGCGCGGTGCCTTGGGCAATGCGGGGGAAATCGGGCATATCATAACCGAAGCCAACGGATTGCCTTGCCCTTGTGGAAATTTTGGGTGCCTTGAGACCTATGCCTCAAGAATGGGGGCATTTGCTTTTCTTGAAAAGGCCGGGGTCAATATGGATGAAGGGGCAACACTTGCCTCCCTTCTGGAAGCCCAACACCCCGCGATGTTGGAATGGATTGAGGGGGCAGCCCAACATCTGTCCCAGGCCATCGGCATGGTTGAAAATCTTTTTGACCCCGAAACAGTCATTCTGGGCGGGGCTATGGCCGATGTGGTGATTGATGCGCTGATCGAGAAGCTTGACCTGCCAAAGGGGTCCGTTGCCAACCGGCCGGCGCGGAATTTCCCCCGCGTCATGCGCGGTTCCTCAGGGCGGCTGACGGCGGCAATCGGTGGCGCCGCCATGATCATTCACCGCACCATAACCCCAACGGTCACAGTTTTTCACTAGCAGGATTTGCCATAACAGGATTTGCCATAACAGGATTTGCCATAACAGGATTTGCCATGAGTTTGACGGACCTTGATCGGATTAAAATGCAACAGCAAAACCCGCGGGCAATTGCTTTGTGGATGGAACTGCAATCACTGCGATCATGCGTGTCGTTCATGAATACCGGGGCGCATCCGGATGATGAAACTTCCCCCATGCTTGCCGCTCTGGGGCTAAGGGAGGGGGTAAAACTTTCACAGGCCTGTTCAACCCGGGGTGAAAGCGGGCAAAATTCAATCGGACTGGAGAGTTTCAAAAATCTGGGGGTTGTGCGCACGCGCGAAATGGAACGCGCCGCCAAAGTGCTCAACATGTCCCAGTATTGGCTATCCAGCGGGCCCGATGATTTGATATTTGATTTCGGTTTTTCAAAAAGCGGCGAAGAAACGTTGAATAAATGGGGCAGGCAACGCACCTTGCAGCGATTTGTTGCCATTTTACGCCGTGAAAAACCGGACATTGTCTGCCCGACATTTTTGGATGTGCCCGGCCAGCATGGCCACCACCGCGCCATGACACAAAGCGCTTTTGAGGCGGTGTTGCTGGCCGCAGACCCTTGCGCGTTCCCCGAGCAGAATTTGGCGCCATGGCAGGTAAAAAAAATCTATCTTCCCGCATGGTCGGGGGCCGGTCAGGCCTATGATGATGATGTGCCCCCCCCCAAAAAAACCACACTGGTTGATGCAGGCGGCACCGATCCGGTCACCGGTGCGGATTATGCACAAATTGCGCAATGGTCCCGCGCGTTTCACGCCACTCAACAAATGGGCACCTGGATTGAAAGTGGCGGGCCCAGCCTGTGGCCGCTAAATCTGGCGTGGGCTGCAAATGGAAAGACCGGTCCCGAACCGGACATTTTTGATAATCTGCCCCATACGTTGAGGGATTTGGCCTCTTTTGCCGGCGCTGTTGAGTTGAAGCCCCTCCTGTCAGATATCCAGCAACAACTGGAGGCAACCACCAACGCCTGGCCCAATGATGAGGCCATAATCAAGCATGCCTGTGCCGCGCTGATATTATTGGATGAGGCCACAAAAGCCTGTCCGGCGGCGGCGAAAGGCGAAGTGCTTCATCGCCTCAAAGCCAAGGAAAATTCCTTGTCAAAAATACTGCTGCTGGCCAATTCCATAACTTGCGCCACTGCGCTGTTCCCGTCGCAGGCGCGCCCCGGCGAAACCCTGACTGTTACGCTCAACCTGCATGCCCCTGATATAAAACCTGAAGCAAAAATTATTGCCCCAAAGGACTGGGTGGTCTCTGCCTGGCAGAATAAGCAATGTCAGGTGACAATCCCCGATGATGCCCCCCCCGAACAGGGCTATCGCGACACATGGCTGGCAAACAGGGCCAACGCGCCCCTGCACCTTTGCCTGAGTTGGCAGCAGCATGGCGCCCGGATATCCACGCGTGTGGACCTTGATGAAGACTTGTATATCCTGCCCCGTTTTAGCGCCACTTTGTCGCCCGCAGCAAGGCTCATCAATCTGAATGCGCCAAAGCCCGCCAGATTTTCTTTGCTTTCCAGATTTCCAGCGGATGCGGAAATCAGTCTGCAAAATATTGCGGGTTGGAAATCGGGTTTGGATGAAAAGGGTTTCACCCTGACGCCGGAGCATAATGTGCAACCCGGTCTTTATAAATTTGGTGTTTTTCTGAACGATACCCCTGCGCAAACGGTGCATCATATGCACTATGCGCATACCGGTGATCTTGTGCGCTCTCACCCCCTGTTTGCCAGTGTTCGTGTGCTCAATATTAAACTCCCGGAGGCAAAAATCGCCTATATCGGGGGGGGGAGCGACCGGGTCGATTATTGGCTTGAAAGAGTTGGGATAGAGGTGGCTAGCTTGAGTGACGCCGATCTTGAGCGCGCTGACTTTGACAGGTTCGACACGGTTCTGGTGGGGATTTTTGCCCTGCGCACGCGCCCGGCTTTGGCCCTTAATCTCAAAAAACTGCATGATTGGGTGCGTGAAGGGGGCAATCTTGTAACCCTTTATCACCGCCCGTGGGACAATTGGGACCCCCGGCACACCGGCCTTGCGCCCATCACTATTGGTCAGCCTTCCTTGCGTTGGCGGATAACCGATGAAAATGCAGCGGTTTCCCATTTGCAGCCCGATCATCCACTGTTGAATCAGCCAAATAAAATTTCGGCCGATGACTGGAACGATTGGCACAAAGAGCGCGGCCTGTATTTTGCCTCGGAATGGGACAGCAGATATCAGCCGCTTCTTTCAATGGCAGACCCGAACGAAGCGCCCTTGTCTGGCTCGCTGTTGAGCGGAAAATTTGGCAGGGGCCGCCATACGCACACCAGTTTGATTTTGCATCATCAGTTGGAAATGCTGGTGCCGGGCGCCTATCGTTTGATGGCCAATTTGCTGAATGGCACTTGATGGCACTTAGTGGTTGAAGTTGCCCGGTTGGCCTTTTTTCAACAATTGCGGCCCTGTGTAACCAACGCATTCATGCAACGCCAGACCATCTCGCATGTGCATGTGTTGCTTCACATTTGGAGAAAGTGACTTGTCAATGGTCTGTCCCTGTGTTTACCATTTTGAATTGAACAACGACTGCCGGGAGAAGGCGTGAATAAATTTAAGCATATCCGGCCAACTGCCAAAATCTGGTGGCATAGTTCCCGCCCCCATTCCCTTGGCGAGATTGTCGCTGACGCTGTTGTGCATGGGGTGGGGCTGGTGGTTGCGCTGGTTGCCGGAGCCGTGCTGTTGACCCTGGCGCTGGTTAAGAGTGCGCCGGTGGGTTTGGCGGCTCTTTTTGTTTATGTGCTTTCGCTTGTGATCCTGCTTTCTGTTTCCATGACTTTTAATCTGCTGCCGCGCAACGGCTTGAAACAGATTTTTGCGCGGCTGGATCAGGCGGCAATTTTCCTGTTGATCGCGGGCACATATACGCCGTTTTTGGCACTGATCTGGGATACGCCCATCGGTGTGGGGCTGACCGCATTTGTCTGGGGGGCCGCCCTTGTGGGCATTGCGCTCAAACTTATCGTGCCGCAACATTTTGGCCGGGTGGCGCTTTTGCTTTATCTGGCCATCGGCTGGAGCGGCATATTTGTGTTTCATTCTCTTGCTGCCGCTTTGCCTGCAAGTGCGCTGTGGCTGATGGTGGCGGGCGGGCTGACATATTCATTTGGAATTATTTTCCACCTCTGGGAAAAGATGAAATACCACAAGGCTGTCTGGCATGTTTTTGTAGTCTGCGGCGCGATGTTGCACCTTGTGGCGATATTCAATGCCATGGGGTTTTTGCGCTGGTAGCTGCGCCGGATGCGTCATCTCGCCGGGCGCCTCATCTCACCGGGGTCCCATATTGAGCGCCCTTGAGTTGCAACCGGAATTGGAAAGGGCTTGAGTTCAACTCGGGCGCCAGCTCAGCAACAGGTCATAATCAATTTCATATGCACTCAATTTACCTGGCCCAGAGAGAATCCCCGGGCCAGATGTTTGCGCACAAAAATGACAAATATAATTCCCGGAATTAAGGTCAAAACACTGGCGGCGGAAAGCAGTGCCACATTCGCTGAAAGAACGCCCCCCAATCGCGTCATAATGGCACCGATTGGCTTGGCGTTGACTGTTGTCAGAGCATTGGCAAGCAGCAACTCGACCCAGGAGAACATGAAACAAAAAAAGGCGGTCACAGCGATGCCCGGAGCAATTTGTGGCAATAATATTTTTGAAAAAATGGATATTTGCCCATAACCATCAACCTTTGCACTCTCTTCGATTTCGGGCGGAATCGCTGAGAAAAACCCTTCCAAAATCCATATGGCAATGGGCACATTAAAAAAACTGTGCGCAATCGCAACACCAAGGTGGGTGTCGATCATGTTGAGTTCTGAAAAAATCTGTACAAATGGAATGAGCAGAATTGCAGGCGCCGTCATTCGCAAAGCCAGAAATCCGAAAAATAAAAAACGATCACCAAAAAACCGGAACCGGGAAAACCCATAGGCGGCCGGGATGGCAACCAATACCGATAGTGCCACATTCATGCAAACATATATGGCCGCATTCAGATATCCCTTGTACCAGGCATAATCCGAGAGCACGGCCCGGTAGTTTTCAAGCGTTGGTTTGTGTGGCCAAAATGTAAGTGAGCCAAAAATTTCCGCATTTGTCTTAAAGCTCATGATAAAAAGCCAATAAATTGGCACCATAAGCAGGACGACATAAAGGGTTGCGGCAAGGGGGATTTTCCGTTTCATGAATACCCCTTGCTTTGAGCGCGATCACGGGGCCGGATCAGGGAAAAGAACGCCCAGGAAACACATAAAACGATCAGGAAATAGATTATTGAAATGGCGCCTCCTTCCCCTAAGTCAAACTGAACAGTCGCGGTTTGCACCAGTTCGTGGGACAAGAATGTCGTTGATACACCGGGCCCGCCGCGCGTCACCACATAGGCTTCGGTATAGATCATGAAACTGTCCATAAAGCGCAGCAATATTGCGATAAGCAGCGCCAAACGAAGTCGTGGCAGTTGAACATGCCAAAACACGGCCCATCGGCTCGCGCCGTCAATTTGAGCGGCCTGATAATAGGCATGGGGAATTGCACGCAGACCCGCAAAGCACAAAAGAACAACCAGGGAAGTCCAGTGCCAGCTGTCCATCGCCGCCAGTGTCAGCCAAACGACCACAGGGTTATTCATGTCATAGGGAATCCCCAGAGCCCGGGCTGCCGCGCCAAGCAATCCGGCATTGGGCATGACCAGCACTTTCCATATATAGCCGACAACCAGCCACGGGGTGAGCAGGGGAATGGCGATCAAAACCAGATACAGGGCCGACAAAAATCCCTTTGCGGGAAAATGCACCGCAATATAAATGCCCAGCGGTACCTGTATCAGCAACACCAGTGCAGAAAAACTCAGGCTGCGAACAAGTGCCCCATAAAATTCGCGCGATCCAAGCACGCTCTCAAACCAATACGCCCCCATCCAGAAAAAGTTACCGCCGGCAAATGAATCCTGCACGGAATAATTGACAACTGTCATCAGGGGGATAATGGCACTCACCAATACAACTGAAATTGCCGGAAGCAAATAAAAATAGGCATACCTGTTTTGCCTTTTATCCATTGGCAACCTGTTGGTTTTTCTCCAGCCTGGTCAATGCGCTGCGCAGATAAACATCAATCCGTTCGACCTCTTTGTCAGATAGATGCAATCCCAATTTTGATCGCCGCCAAATAATATCCTGAGTGGTTTTTGCCCATTCGTTCTTTATGAGCCAGTCCATTTCGACTCCAAACAGGGTTGCGCCGATTTCTGTGCCCAAATCATCCCGGCCACGGGCGTCCCGGTAAATTTCAAAGACATCTGTTCCATAAGAGCGCACCAGACGCGTGGCCCAGCTTTCAGTCAAAAAACAATATTTTTCCATGACGGCATGCCGCAGTTCCTCAACCCCCTCCACCGGAAAATCACCACCCGGCAAGGCTGCGTGAGCAGTCCATTTCCCACTCATGTCCGGGAAAAACGGTGCCAGTTTGCCAAGCGCATCTTCCGACAGTTTCCGGTATGTTGTTATTTTGCCGCCAAAGATATTCAACAAGGGCAATTGTTTATTCTGACTGCTCAACGTCAAAACATAGTCTCTCGTCGCCGCTGTTGCGTCTAAGGCATTATCATCATAAAGCGGGCGCACGCCGGAATAGGCCCACACGATATCCTTTGAGGTTGGGGGGGTTTTGAAAAACTCACCCACTGCCTCAAGCAGATAATCCTGCTCTTCTGGCGTGCATTTGACATTTTGGGC
>WFOP01000184.1 GCA_015487985.1 Hyphomicrobiales bacterium | reverse complement strand
CTGTTCCACATCGCGCCCCACATATCCCACTTCGGTAAACTTGGTGGCTTCAATCTTGATGAAAGGTGCATTGGCCAGCCGCGCCATCCGCCGGGAGATTTCGGTCTTGCCCACCCCGGTCGGCCCGATCATCAGAATGTTTTTCGGGCTGATTTCCCGGCGCATATCGGCGGGCAGTTGCTGGCGTCTCCAGCGGTTTCTAAGGGCAATGGCCACGGCACGCTTGGCATCATTCTGCCCCACAATATGCCGGTCCAGTTCAGATACGATTTCGCGGGGGGAGAAGTTTTTTTCACTCATTTAATTGTCTTTCGAATCCAAAAATTTTACCATTAGATGTTCATCAATATATGTGCCCTTAACGCACAAAGCCCGTGGTTCGGTGCCATAGATTTCAAAACCGGCCTTTTTATATAATGCCAGTGCGCTGTGATTGTTGGTGCCGACCCCAAGATGAACCTGGCGCACGATTGGCCTGGCATATTCAAACAGTTGTTTAATGAGCGCCAAGCCGACACCCCTGCCCTGAATGCCCGGTTTTACAAACATTTGATAGAGGTGCCCGATATGATTGTCCTGGGCACCTTCACAGGCTACAAAACACACAATGCCGCATAGTTCATCCCCATCAAATGCGCCGAACAACACGGCCTGTTCAAGGGTTTGCGTAAAAGCACCGATTGGTTGTTTCACGGCCTGGGCATAGGTGGCACCATAGGCCTGAGGGAACGCTTTGAGCGCCTCGAGGCGAATGGCGCGATAATCCTTGGCGTCCCCAACATTAAGCTGGCGAATATATGGGGTCATCTATTTTGTCTCGATGCTTTCCAGTGTCACCTGATCATTTGTGTAGACGCAGATTTTGCACGCAATTTCCATTGCCTTCTTGGCGATTTGTTCTGCATCCTTGTCTGTATCAAGCAAAGCCAGCGCCGCTGAAAGGGCGTAATTCCCCCCCGACCCGATGGCCACCACCCCCTCATCGGGGCCGAGCACATCCCCGGTGCCCGTCAGCACCAGTGAATCGGTGGCATCCACCACGATCAGCATCGCCTCCAGCTTGCGCAGATACCGGTCGGTACGCCAGTCCTTGGCCAGTTCCACACAGGCGCGCATCAACTGGTTGGGATATTGCTCCAATTTGGCCTCCAGCCGCTCAAACAGGGTAAAAGCATCCGCTGTCGCCCCGGCAAATCCGGCAATGACCTTACCATTTGCCAAACGGCGTACCTTTTTGGCACCATGTTTAATGACGGTTGGCCCAAGGGAAACCTGTCCGTCCCCCGCAACGACAACCTTGTTGCCTTTGCGTACCGAAACAATGGTTGTGCCGTGCCATCCGGGAAATACGTCGTTATTTTCACTCATGCTTGTGTCCAATGCTGGTCTTTCAACATTCTATTTAGGTGGTCCGTGCTTAAATGCAAATGTTGCGTGTTTCTTTGGCAAAAGATTCAAAGCCTTTGCCAACGGGCTGCAAACTGATAAGTGAGCACTAAACATAGTTGAACCCTTGAGACTAAAGAAAGCACGAGCATTATGCGCCAGGCCAAAATATCCCGCACCACCGGTGAAACCGCAATCAATGTTGCGCTAAATCTGGATGGAAGGGGCAAAAGCAATGTTGCCACCGGCATCGGGTTTCTTGATCATATGCTGGACCTTCTGGCCCGTCATTCCCTGATGGATATCGAGATTTCCGCCAAGGGGGATCTGCATGTGGATTTTCACCATACCGCAGAAGATGTGGGCATTGCCCTGGGCCAGGCCTTTCACAAGGCTTTGGGGGACAAAAAGGGTATTACCCGTTATGCCTCGGCCGATTTGCCGATGGATGAGGCGTTGACCCGGGTGGCGCTGGATATTTCAGGGCGGCCCTTTTTGGTGTTCAAGGTTGAATTTTCCCGTGATAAAGTGGGTGAAATGGATACGGAACTGTTCCAGGAATGGTTTCAGGCCTTTTCCATGAATGCGGGCATCACCCTGCATGTGGAGAATTTTTACGGGGAAAATAATCACCATATCGCCGAAAGTGCCTTTAAGGGACTGGCCCGCGCTTTGCGGATTGCCGTGGCGATAGACCCGCAGAATAAAGACCAGGTTCCTTCCACTAAAGGGTTGTTGTAAACCTTTTGTTTTTTACAAATTGCGAATTGGTGCCATGAACTATGTGACCTATGAAAATCCTGGCCGAAAAGGGGACGATTGTCTGATCTGTCTGCCTGACCGGTTTAGCTGGTTTGCATTTTTGCTGCCCCCCGTCTGGGCGTTGGCCAATGGGTTGTGGTTGTTGCTGGCTGTCATGATTGTCTCTGTTATGGCTTTTGCGCAGCTTTCGGAGTTTTTTGCTCTGCCCGGCTTTTCCCTTTATTTCCTGTTTGCCCTCTGGCTTGGATTTGAAGCCAACGGGCTGGTGGGGGCCAAACTGATCAGGGGCGGCTGGCAGGACAATTCGCTGGTTCCCGCATCGGGTTTGATGCAGGCGGAAACAAAGTATTTTTCCTCTCAGCGCCGCATGCACCGGATGGCGCAAAAACGCAAACAAAAAGAAACACAGGAAAATTCAGAGGAATGAGCCAGCTGATTACGATTATTGATTATGGCTCGGGCAATCTCAGATCGGCGCAAAAGGCCTTTGAGCGTGCCGCCCGCGAGGCCGATATCGGGGCTGATATTATTGTCTCCAACGATGCCGAACAGGTAAGAAAAGCCGACCGTATCGTTTTGCCCGGTGTGGGGGCATTTGCCGATTGCCGCGCTGGTCTTTTTGCAGTGCCCGGCATGGGAGAGGTTTTGCAGGAGCGGGTGATTGATGCCGCTGTGCCGTTTTTTTGGCATATGCGTGGGCATGCAACTGATGGCTCAGCGCGGGCTGGAAAAAGGAATTCATGAAGGTTTTGGCTGGATTAAGGGCGAAGTGGTGCCCCTGGCCCCCGAACAGCCAGATCTGAAAATTCCCCATATGGGCTGGAATACGCTTTCACAAAATAAAGACCATCCGCTTTTTGAGGGCATAAATACCGGACCGAACGGTCTGCATGCCTATTTTGTGCACTCGTTTCATCTCCAAACCGCAACCGATGCGCATTTGCTGGCCAGTGCCGATTATGGCCAGAAAATTACCGCCGTGGTTGGCCATGACAATATGGTGGGGACACAGTTTCATCCCGAAAAAAGCCAAAAACTGGGCCTTGCAATGATTACCAATTTTCTCAGGTGGAAACCATGATCCTTTTTCCCGCCATTGACCTCAAAGACGGCCAGTGCGTGCGCCTCAAACTGGGGGACATGGATCAGGCAACCATATTTAACGACAGCCCGGCAGCTCAGGCCAAAGAATTTGAGGATCAGGGGTTCAGGTTCCTGCATATGGTTGATCTCAATGGTGCTTTTGCCGGTCAGAGCGTCAATGGCTCGGCCGTTGAAGAGGTATTGAAAACCGTAAAATTCCCGGTGCAACTGGGGGGTGGCATCCGTGATCTGACTCAGATCGAAACCTGGCTCGGCAAGGGTCTGACCCGGGTTATTCTGGGCACGATTGCCCTGCGCAATCCCGATCTGGTCAAACAGGCCTGCAAATTGTTTCCCGGACAGGTCGCGGTGGGCATTGACGCGCGCGCTGGCAAAGTGGCGGTTGAAGGCTGGGCTGAAACCTCTGAAATGGATGTGCTTGAAATGGCCAAAAATTTTGAAGGGGCGGGGGTTGCGGCAATTATTTATACTGACATAGATCGGGACGGGGTTTTAAGCGGCATCAACTGGTCCGCAACCCTTGAGTTGGCCAAAGCTGTTTGTATTCCCGTCATTGCTTCGGGCGGGTTGGCTTCAATGAAGGATATTGAAACGCTGGCTTCCCCACAATATCAAATTCTTGAGGGGGCCATATCCGGCCGCGCGCTTTATGATGGCCGCATAGATGTGGCGCGGGCGCTGGCTTTGCTGGAGGCGGAGAGATGACCCTGAAAACCCGCATTATTCCCTGCCTCGATGTAAAGGATGGCCGCGTGGTCAAGGGCGTCAATTTTGTTGATCTGGTGGATGCGGGCGACCCGGTCGAAGCGGCCATTGCCTATGATGCCGCCGGGGCTGATGAGTTGACATTTCTTGATATCACTGCCTCCCATGAGGGGCGCGACACCATATTTGACGTGGTTTCACGCACTGCCGAACATTGTTTCATGCCGGTAACCGTTGGCGGTGGCGTGCGTACCATTGAAGATATTCGAAAACTCCTGTTGTCCGGTGCTGACAAGGTGGCCATCAATTCCGCTGCGGTCAGTGACCCCGATTTTATCGCCCGCGCCGCCGACAAATTCGGCAATCAGTGCATAGTGGTTTCGGTGGATGCCAAACGGCGCACAAGCTATTCCGCTGAGGGAGACAATTGTTCTGAATGGGAGATATTTACCCATGGCGGGCGGCGTGCCACCGGCATTGACGCGCTGGAATTTGCCCACAGAATGGCACAAATCGGCGCCGGAGAACTGCTGGTGACATCCATGGATCGCGATGGCACAAAAATCGGATTTGATCTGCCCCTGACCTCTGCCATCGCCGATTCGGTGAACGTGCCGGTGATCGCATCAGGGGGTGTTGGCAATCTGGATCATCTGGTAGATGGTGTGAAAATCGGTCACGCCAGCGCCGTGCTTGCCGCGTCCATTTTTCACTTTGGCACCTATACAATCTCTGAGGCCAAAACCCATATGCAGGCCCATGGCATCCCCATGCGCCACGATGAAATTTAACCGCCCGTTTCAAGGATAACCTCATGAGTTTTACTCTGGATGACCTGAACCAAAAAATTGCCGCCCGCGTGGCTGCCGACCCACAAGAATCCTATTCAGCGCAACTGTTGAATAAAGGGGTGGCCCATTGTGCGCAAAAGCTGGGGGAAGAGGCGGTTGAAACCGTTATCGCCGCTACCTTGAACGATAAAAGCGAAGTGACAAAAGAAGCCGCAGATGTGCTGTATCATTTGCTGGTTTTGTTGTGCGCAGCCGATGTGCCCTTAGACGAGGTCATGAGCGAACTTGAGCGTCGGACCGACCGGTCGGGCATAGAAGAAAAAGCCTCACGATAAAACGATTTTTAACGGAGAAAAAACAATGACTCTGGCGCGCAAGGGAATTGACTATTCCCCCTATGACCGCTTTTCCATTGAACAATGGGCCAATTTGCGCGCCGATGAGCCAATGACATTGAGCGCAAAGGATGTGGAACGCTTAAGGGCATTAAACGATCCCATTTCCCTTGATGATGCGCAAAACGCCTATTTGCCATTGGCCCGTTTATTGTCGCTTTATGTGGAGGCGGTGCAGGGATTGCACGATGCGGCGGCACAGTTTTTAGCCAAGAACAAGGCCCAGCGCACCCCGTTTATTATCGGGGTTTCGGGGTCCGTGGCGGTGGGAAAATCCACAACCGCGCGTATTTTGCATGCGCTGATGCAGCGCTGGCCCAATTCCCCACAGGTTGATCTGGTAACGACAGACGGCTTTCTTTTTTCCAACGCGGAATTGGAAAAACGCGGGCTGGTGATGAAAAAGGGTTTCCCTGAAAGTTACGACAGGGCACGATTTGTACGTTTTTTGAGCGATGTGAAATCCGGGCGCAAAAAAATTGTCGTCCCCCATTATTCTCACCTGATTTATGATGTGGTGCCTGGCAAAGAAACCATTATTGATCAACCCGACATTCTGATTGTCGAGGGATTGAATATTTTGCAGACCGGGGACCTGCCTGCCGATGGAAGCCCCATCATCTTTGCCTCGGATTTTCTTGATTTTGCCATTTACATGGATGCTGATGAGGCCCATTTGCGCCAGTGGTTTGTCGAGCGATTTTTCAGGTTGCGGGACACGGCGTTTAGGGACCCGGATTCGTTTTTTCACCAGTTTTCAAAACTAAGTGAAACTGAAGCGCGTGATATGGCGGTGGATGTCTGGGAGAATATCAACCTGCCAAACCTGACACAAAATATTTTGCCCACAAGAGCACGCGCCGACCTTATCCTCACCAAACGCCAGGATCACACCATAGGTCAGGTGGACTTGCGTAAGTTGTAATTTACTGGACGAGCATAGCGAGGACCCCGCGCAACTTTTTGCGCGCGCCGGCGCAGCATTGAGCGCCAGCGAATTTGCGCGAGCCAAAACAAACTCTCAGGTGGACTTGCGTAAGTTGTAATTTACTGGACGAGCATAGCGAGGACCCCGCGCAACTTTTTGCGCGCGCCGGCGCAGCATTGAG
>WFOP01000183.1 GCA_015487985.1 Hyphomicrobiales bacterium | reverse complement strand
GGATATTGTTGATGAGCGTATTCGTGACTTGCGCCGTGAGGTGCGCTCCATTCTGGCAAACGACAACGCAATCGGCCACCTGATATCCACCGATAATGACACCCTGACTATTACCCTGACCGATGAAACACAGCTTGATGCGGCGCGTGAGGCTTTGCGGGCGGTCGAGGTTGTGGTGTCAACATCGGTTTTTTCGGTGTCGGGCGTAGTTGAAACCCGGGTTGAGACCACCCCGGACAACAAAATCAAGGTATCCCTGACAAAAGAGGGTATTGATGAACGCATGTCCTCCCTGGTTACCCAATCCATTGAGGTTATACGTCGTCGTATTGATGAACTGGGAACAACCGAGCCAACAATTCAGCGTCAGGGCACCAATCGTATTCTTGTGCAGGTGCCCGGATTTGATGATTCAGAACGCCTGAAGGATTTGATATCGCGCACCGCGCGCCTGACATTCCATATGGTACACCCCACAATCACAGCGGCACAGGCAAAAAGCGAAGGCCTGCCCCTTGGCACATTTATTTTGCCCAGCGTCAACGGATTTGACGAACTGCTGTATGAAGAGGTGGCATTGGGGGGAGAGTCACTGGTTGATTCACAACCCGGCTTTGACCAGCAAACGGGCCAGCCCATCGTTTCATTCCGCTTTGATACCCGTGGTGCAATTGTTTTTGCCGAAATCACGTCTGCCAACGTGGGACGCCGTTTTGCAATTGTGCTCGATAATCAGGTGATTACTGCGCCAACGATCCAAACCGCAATCACCGGCGGGTCCGGTCAGATTTCCGGCAACTTCACCCCCCAGAGCGCCAATGATCTGGCAGTTTTGTTGCGGGCAGGGGCCTTGCCCGCCACCCTTGATATCATTGAGGAGCGTTCAGTTGGCCCCTCCCTTGGCGCCGATAGCGTGTCCGCCGGCCTGCTCGCCGGGTTTGTAGGTTCTATTGCTGTCATTGGTTTTATGGTGCTCAGTTATGGTTTGTTTGGGGTTTTTGCCTCTATTTCACTAACCCTGAATATCGTGCTGGTATTGGGGACCTTATCCATGCTGGGGGCGACTCTTACATTGCCCGGGATTGCGGGTATTGTATTAACGGTTGGCATGGCGGTCGACGCCAACGTTTTGATTTATGAGCGCATACGCGAAGAGATGGTGGGGGGGCGGACGGTCCATCAATCCCTTGAAGCCGGATTTAAGCGCGCCATGAGCACGATTGTTGACGCCAATGTCACGACCTTTATCGCCGCGGCGGTTCTTTTCTTTTTGGGTTCCGGTCCCATTCAAGGGTTTGCCATCACACTGGCCCTTGGCATTTTAACTACAATGTTCACCGCCTATTTTGTCACCCAGTTTATCATTGGCCGCTGGTATTCAATAAAACGCCCCAAAACCTTAAAGATAAAGTTGTTCAGCATGGTGGCTGAGGGGACAAAAATTCCGTTTATGAAATGGCGACGTTTTGCCATGATTTTTTCCGTGATTGCTCTTGTTGGCTCCCTTGGTCTGTTCGGGGCAAAGGGATTAAATCTTGGAATTGATTTTCTTGGCGGCTCCGCTGTCGAGGTGCAGGCAATTGAAGGCGAAGCCGATATCGCCGATATTCGCGCGCGCGTCGGTGCCCTTGGTTTGGGCGATGTGCAGGTACAGGGTTTCGGGACACCGGTTGATGTGTTGATCCGGGTGGAGGCCCAGGCCGGCGGGGATACTGCCCAGCAGGATGCCGTGCGTCTGGTAACTGATGCGCTGAGTGAGGATTATGATATCCGGCGTGTGGAAGTGGTGGGACCAACCGTATCCGGGGAACTGGCGATTGCAGGCGCAATTGCTGTTATAGTCGCCATTTTTGCGGTGCTGGTATATATCTGGTTCCGTTTCGAATGGCAGTTTGCGGTCGGGGCAGTGATTGCACTGGTGCATGATGTTGTGTTGACTATCGGATTATATTCAATCGTTGGTTTTGAGTTCAACCTGTCCTCGATAGCGGCCATTCTCACCATTGTGGGCTATTCCCTCAATGATACCGTTGTGGTCTATGACCGGGTGCGTGAATATTTACGCAAATTCCGAAAAATCAGCGTTTCTGACCTCATAGATATGTCCGTCAACTCCATGTTGTCCCGTACGTTGCTGACCTCCCTGACCACGGCCCTGGCCCTGTTGGCTCTGGTTGTGTTTGGCGGCGAGGTCATCCGTGGGTTTACCATTTCCATGACCTGGGGCGTATTGGTTGGGACCTATTCCTCTATATTTATCGCGGCGCCAATATTGATCTTCTTTGGTCTTAAAACCCGCAAAACTGCGGAAAAAGAAGTAAAGGAAAAGCGTAGCGATGGCGCTGCCGTGTAGTTTTTCCAGATAGCGGGAAGCCAAAAGTTGACGAGAAACGGACATTATCCTTATCAGGTCCCAATTGATGCCTATGGCAATGGCGGGTTCCGGTTTGCGCAAATGTCCCACAGGGGATCTCTGCTGTGTTTGCCTTCGGGCATGCATGCCTGGGATGTGCAACATCTGGAGGAAATCAATGAAATCAGCCTTAGCCGCGTCTTGGATCAGGCTGAGGATATTGATGTTTTATTGATCGGGCTGGGTAAGGAAATCAGCTTCTTGTCCCCACAATTGCGTGAAAGCCTAAGAAACCGGAATATAATCGTTGAGGCGGTGGCAACCGGTAGCGCCATCAGCACCTACAATATCCTCCTGGGTGAAAATCGCGCCGTGGCCGCCGCCCTGATCAGTGTTGAAAGTGCGCGGCGCGACTGATGAGCACGCACGAGGATCAAGTATCGCTTTTATTGAAGAACCTTGATCGTGATCGTTATTATTCATCGCTCGTCCTGAACATGGAAACGGGGAGCGATGTGCGTGTTCTTTATGCCTTTGCCGCTGAAGTGGCGCAGACGCGGGAGCGAATTTCCGAGCCGGCAGTGGGCGAAATCCGCTTGCAATATTGGCAGGATCTTCTTTCAGACAGTGCCCATGGCCAAACAGAGCAAAATCCGCTTGCCCACAAATTGCTTGGGGTTATTGATCGTTATGACCTGCCAACAGGCCCCATACGAAGATTATTGGCCGCGCGCCGATTTGATTTATACGATGATCCGATGCCGGATATGGCAACGTTTGAAGGGTATGCGGGTGAAACCAATTCAATCCTTTATCAACTGGCCTCACTGATTTTGAATTCGGGTAATGATGCCGCCGCTGCTGCCGCCGCCGGGCATATGGGCGTCGCCCACGCCCTGATTGGACACTTGCGCAGTCTGCCGCTTACCGCCGCAAGGGGACAAATATATTTGCCCTGGGCCGTTTTTGCCGAACACGGGGCAAGCGAAGCTGATTATTTGAATGCCATACCAAGCCCGCAAATAATTGCCGGATGTAAACAATTGCACATTCTTGCACGCGAACACATCAAGATTGCATCCAAAGAAATTGAAAAACTTGATGCCAGAGTGCGCCCGGTTTTTGCACAAATGCCAATCCTGATGGACCAGCTTGCACATTTGGAGAAATTTGAGGCCGTGCCCTTTGTGACGCCGCCTGATTTGGCAAACTGGAAAAAAATTGCCAAAGTGTTTTGGTGGAGTGTCAGGAACTAAGCGGAAAGCCATCAACACCATGCACCAATGGATCAAGGATTTTGCACCCGACGTTGCTGCCACCGCCCAGCGGTTTGCCTTGGCCATTGCTCTGTCTTTGGCCAGCACCCTGCTCGCCATTGCTTTGACAAACAGCCTGTTCATTGAGCTTGCGGACGTTTGGTTTCGCCTAGTTGCCGGATTGTCCATCGCCGCGGTTTTTGCAGTGGCCGGGGTGCTTTATGGGGAAAGTCATGCAAAGTCGGGTCTGACTTACTGGTTGGTTGCCTATGGTCTTCCAGCCCTTGCAATCGGCTTGATACAGGTGGAAAGTTTCGCGCTTATAGTTGCGCCCATGCTGGCGCCAATCAGCCTGCTTTGGCTGTCCCTTTCCCCTTTTACCAAAGTGGGGCAGGGGGAACAAAGAGAAGAAATTCAGAACAGGTTCTGGTGGATGAACCATCGGGCTATCATCACGGCCATCGTGGCCGGCTTTGGCTTCGTGCTGATAGCCCTTGGATTTGTGGCAACGGAGCGTGCCATGAGCGTCCTGTTTGGCATCCGCGCCAGTTCTTTGTTTTATGAGTATCTGCTGCCGTTCACCGGCATGTTTTTAACCCCGGTCTACTGGTTGTCCACCATTCCCCGTGTGAGCGAATATTCAGAAAAGGAAATTTCCGAGCCTGATTTTCTCTCCCGGGCAATCGGGTTTCTGGGCCAATTTGTGTTGACGCCATTTTTGCTGATTTATGCCCTTATTCTGCTTGCCTATGCGCTCCAAATTCTGATTTCCCGGGCACTGCCTGAGGGCATGCTGAGCTGGATGGTGCTTGGTTTTACAATAATTGGCGCGGCAAACTGGCTGGTTTTACATCCCAAATTCATGCATAAACGACCCCTTGTGAAGTATTTTCGCAGGTTCTGGTTCTGGCTCACCCTTGTGCCGATTGCACTTTATTGGCTGGCGGTGTTCGTGCGGATTGATGCCTATGGCCTGACCCCGGACCGCATTGGCCTGATTGCCGGCGGCTTGTGGGCCACCACCCTGTCTTTGGCGTTTCTAAGCAAGAAGTTTGCCGATATCCGCCTGATACCGGGTCTGGCCCTTGCCATGTTTTTGATCTGGAGTGTGGGGCCGTGGAACCTTGTTAATCTGCCGCAAATTCATCAGGCCATGCGGCTCGATACCGCCATATATAATGCGACCCCGGCAACCCAAACTACGGGCGGACCCTATGAATGGACGGATGAGACAGCAGCGATTGCTCGAGGTGCGTTCCAATTTTTGTTTTCCAGCGCAGGAGACAGGGAGAAGCTTGCACAGGTCCTGTCCCGGCACGGCATCACGCTCGATTTGGATAATATGAACAGTTTTTCTGTCTTGCAGGAGTTGGGTCTGGACCCCTCGGATTCACAAAACCCGGCCGCGGCACTTTTAGATATGAGAACGCCCAACGGCTATATTTTTGACGCCTCCCGGACGCCGTTTGTTTTAGGCCCGTTGTCCCTGCGCGCCAATTATGCGGTTTCCGTTGGCTTGCTGGATTTCAAAACAGAACCCAATGGCTTTAAGGTCTCCAAACCTGGTCAGGGTGAAAAACTTGTTCAATTGCAGACATGGTTGGACCGGCAGTCTGGCGATAGAATTTCTCAACCGGTTTTGGAATTTGAATTTGCAGGTACAAATTACCGTTTGGTGATATCAAGTATCCGGTTATTCCCTGAAACGTCACAAGCTCCCTTGCAGGTTCAACATATTAGTGGCGTTCTTTATGGCGACCAACGCCCGACTGAGGAATAAACCTATTGCCCCTTGTTCCAGATATCTATTGCGGACAATGCCCGATCTGACACCGCCTTCTTTTTTACCTTCTTGCGGTCGGCCTTGCGCCAGCGCTTAACCCCTTCGGGTTTTTTGACCTCAATATCAGGTAATAGACCAAAGTTGATGTTCATCGGCTGAAAACTGCGCAATTTGGCGCTGTCATCCCCCAGGTGGCCACCGGTGATATGGGCCAGCAAGGCGCCGTGGGCGGTTGTTGCGGGGGGCAGTTCAAATTGCTCCGAAAGGGCATCCGCTGCGGCCATTCTTCCGGCCAAAAGGCCGATGGCAGCGCTCTCCACATATCCCTCAACGCCGGTCATTTGTCCGGCAAAGCGCAGGCGCGGTTGTTTTTTCAGCCGCAGGTCAGCGCTCAAGACCTTGGGTGAATTAAGAAATGTATTGTGATGCAGCCCCCCAAGCCGGGCAAATTCCGCATTGTTCAAGCCGGGAATCAGGCGAAAAATTTCCGCCTGATTGCGATATTTCAGCTTTGTTTGGAATCCAACCATATTCCACAGGGTTCCAAGACTGTTATCCTGGCGCAGTTGAACCACGGCATAGGGCCTGTTATCGGGGTCATGGGGGTTGGTCAGTCCCACTGGCTTCATGGGGCCAAACCGCAAGGTTTCGCGCCCGCGCGCAGCCATTTCTTCAATGGGCAGGCAACCGTCAAAATAGGGGACATTTTCCCATTCATGAAACTTGTGACTTTCCGAAGACAGCAGCGCATCAATAAATGTGTGATATTGCTCTTCATTAAGTGGGCAGTTCAGATAGTCGGCGCCGGTCCCCGAAGGCCCTATTTTGTCATAACGCGATTGTGCCCAGACGATGGAGCGGTCGATGCTTTCGTCGTGAATAATTGGTGCAATTGCATCAAAAAAGGCCAAAGAGTCTTCGCCTGATATTTCCTGAATTGCTCTGGCCAGTGGTTCAGAGGTGAGGGGACCGGATGCAACAATTACATTTTCCCATTCTGCCGGCGGCAGGCCGGCAACTTCTTCGCGGATGATGGTCACATTTTCATGGGCTTGAAGTGTCTCGCTGATAAAGGCGGAAAATCCTTGTCGGTCCACGGCCAAAGCGCCCCCGGCAGGAAGCATATTTTTGTCCGCTGCCGTCATTATGAGCGAGTTGCACCGGCGCATTTCTTCATGCAGCAGCCCCACCGCATTATATTCGTGATCGTCTGAGCGCAGGGAATTGGAACAAACCAGTTCCCC
Organism: Hyphomicrobiales bacterium; assembly: GCA_015487985.1. GTDB lineage: Bacteria > Pseudomonadota > Alphaproteobacteria > Rhizobiales > Devosiaceae > DROE01. The sequence continues at coordinate 3,557 of WFOP01000183.1, read as the reverse complement.
CAGCCCTTCGGTCAGGTGTGCCGGGGTCATTTTTGTGGGACGCATCTCATAGAGCATGACTTTAACATTTCTGTTGGCCGCCTGCCACGCCGCCTCCGTGCCCGCCAGTCCGCCCCCGATAATGTGAATAATTTCTGATGAGTTTTTCATTCGCGCCCCTTATCAGGTACTTGGGTATGCAGGCAAGAAAAGAAAGCAAAACACCCGCCCAAATCAATGGACGGGTGTTCGAATATAGCAGAACTCTGGAGGAGTTGAACGAGGTGTCAAATCCGCTTAGATCTGGTTTGCATGTTCTTGTGCAAGCCGCTGGATGTCACCCCGGTTGATACCAAGATCGTTGAGCATATGATTGTCCAGAGCCGACAGTTCACGAACTGTGCGGTTGTAAGCGGACCATTTGCGGAATGTGTTTGCGATGTTCATTTTGAGATTTCCTTGTTTCATTTTTTCAATTTGATATGCTACTATCTAGTCCCCGACGGGCTGATTGAGCAGGGGGTTTTTCTTCAATTCGGCCATGCAGAAAATGCAGGGCTTATCAATGTGTCTGTTCGTTCAATGGCAGAGCGAACTCCGTGTGATACAGGCCGATTTTGTCGGCATCCCTGTCTGTAGCAACGCTCATTTCGCTGAGAATCTGGGCAATGTTCAGCGTCCGTCCAATTTGGTGAATTGCGTGGATAAACATCGTCATCTCCTTTTTTGTGCCAGTGTTTACATCCCCCATATGGGTATAAGCACCGCCTTCCACCAGAGGAAAAAACGCAACACTGCCATGCAAAAAACGCAACAGAAAAGTCATAATTTGTCCATCATTTGATGGGTGAATTATGGTTTCGGATATCCCGGACGCCCCAGCACCTCTTTCAGGAAAGAGCCGGTGTGGGAACGCGGATTTGCCGCAATATCCTCAGGGGTGCCAACCCCCACAATTTCGCCGCCCCCATCGCCCCCTTCGGGGCCAAGATCAATCACCCAGTCTGCGGTTTTAATAACTTCCAGATTATGTTCGATCACCACCACGGTATTTCCCGTGGCCACCAGTTCATGCAGAACATCCAGTAATTTGGCTACATCGTGAAAGTGCAACCCTGTGGTTGGTTCATCCAGCATATAAAGCGTCCGGCCGGTGGCCCGTTTTGAAAGCTCCTTGCTCAGCTTTACCCGTTGCGCCTCGCCGCCCGAAAGAGTGGTGGCCGGTTGCCCCACTTTGACATAGCCCAGCCCCACTTTTTGCAATGTCAGCATTTTGTCGCGAATAGAAGGAACGGCAGAAAAAAACTTTACGCCCTCATCCACTGTTAATTCCAGAATGTCAGAAATTGATTTACCCTTGAACTGAACTTCAAGCGTTTCACGATTATAGCGTTTCCCCGCACAGGTTTCGCAGGTGACATAAACATCGGGCAAAAAGTGCATTTCGATTTTAATCAGGCCGTCCCCCTTGCACGCTTCGCACCGCCCCCCCTTGACGTTGAAGGAAAAGCGCCCCGGCCCATAGCCGCGTGTTTTGGATTCGGGCAGCCCGGCAAACCATTCGCGAATTGGTGTGAATGCCCCGGTATAGGTTGCCGGGTTTGAGCGCGGTGTGCGCCCGATCGGGCTTTGGTCGATGTCAATCACCTTGTCCAGAAATTCAAGACCACTCAGGTCTTCATGGGGGGCAGGGGTCAGGCGCGCGCCATTTAGTCGCCGGGCAATTGCGGCATAGATGGTATCAATCATCAGAGTGGATTTGCCCCCGCCCGAAACGCCCGTTATGGCAATGAATTGTCCCAGAGGAATGTCCACATCAATATTTTTCAGATTGTTGCCCGTGGCGCCCTTAAGGCTGAGCTTGCGGGTTTTTGAGGCCACGCGGCGCTCTGCGGGCACAGGAATGGCCAATTCCCCGGACAGGTATTTCCCCGTCAGGCTTTCCTTGCAGGCAATAATATTTTCAGGAAGCCCCTCCGCGACAATCCGCCCTCCATCAATACCGGCACCCGGGCCAATATCCACCACATGGTCCGCGCTCATTATCGCATCTTCGTCATGCTCCACCACAATTACCGTATTGCCCAGATCGCGCAACCGCCTCAGTGTTTCAAGCAGGCGTGCATTGTCTCGCTGATGCAGGCCAATTGAAGGCTCATCCAGCACATAAAGCACCCCGGTCAAACCAGATCCGATTTGCGAGGCCAGCCGGATACGCTGGCTTTCCCCTCCTGAAAGGGAGCCGGACCCCCGCGACAGCGTGAGATAATCAAGCCCCACATCATTAAGGAAAGTCAGGCGGTCGCTGATTTCCTTGAGAATGCTCTTGCCGATTGCGCGCTGTTGTTCGTCCAGCTTGCCCGGCAATGCCTTAAACCAGAGAGCACAATCCTTGATGGATTTGTCCGCAACCTGGGAAATATGCAGGCCGTCGATTTTTACCGCGAGCGCCTCGCCCTTCAGCCGCTGTCCCGCGCAGGCTTCACAGGCCGCCTTGCTCATATAACGACTGATTTCTTCACGCATGCCACTGGATTCGGTTTCGCGAAAACGCCGGGTGAGGTTGCCTACAACGCCTTCAAAGGCTTTTGAGGTTTTATAGGAGCGCAATCCGTCATCATAAACGAAGTCGATTTTGGTCCTGCCGGTTCCAAACAGGATAGCCTTTTGCAATTCACCGGAAAGTTCCTCAAATGGCAGGTCCAGACTGCCCCCGTAATGTTTGCACAGCGCTTTCAGGGTTTGTTGATAATAGGGGGCAGACGTGCGTGACCATGGCACAATCGCCCCGGCGCTGAGCGCAAGAGTGGGGTCAGTTACCACAAGATTGGCATCAATTTTCAGTTCAAACCCCAAGCCATCACAGGTGGGGCAGGCACCAAAGGGATTGTTGAACGAAAAAAGACGCGGTTCAATTTCAGCGATGGTAAAGCCGGAAACCGGGCAGGCAAATTTCTGTGAAAAGATAATTTCCTTGCCGTTTCCATCCGCATCCCTCTCATCGGCAAATTCTGCAATGGCGATTCCCTCGGCCAGTTCAAGTGCAGTCTCAAAACTGTCCGCCAGACGGCTGGCAATATCGGGGCCGACAACCAAGCGGTCAACAACGACACAAATGTCATGCTTTAATTTTTTGTCCAGTTCCGGCGCATCTTCAATTTCACAAAACTGCCCGTCGATCTTGACCCGCTGAAAGCCTCTTTTCATCAACTCGCTCAGCTCTTTGCGATATTCTCCCTTGCGTCCGCGCACGATGGGGGCCAGCAGATAAAGTCGCGTGCCCGCCTCAAGCGCCATCACCTTGTCCACCATCTGCGATACGATTTGGCTGGTGATGGGCAGGCCGGTTTGTGGGGAATAGGGCACCCCCACGCGCGCAAACAGCAGGCGCAGGTAATCATATATTTCGGTGACCGTGCCAACGGTGGAGCGGGGGTTGCGTGAGGTGGTTTTTTGCTCGATGGAAATGGCCGGGCTTAATCCTTCAATCTGTTCCACATCGGGTTTTTGCATCATCTCAAGGAATTGACGCGCATAGGCCGAAAGGCTTTCCACATAACGCCTTTGCCCTTCCGCAT
>WFOP01000182.1 GCA_015487985.1 Hyphomicrobiales bacterium | reverse complement strand
TTCACCTTTTTTGGATATGTTTCGATAATTTGCAAAACTATTCTCAACCACAAAACCCCGGGAGCCTCCATGTCCTATCAAAAGCTTGATCAGCTCAATCAGACCTTGCACGCCCTTGAACACGCCATGTCACTGCTGGGTGCGGATGAAGCAACCAACATGCCCACAGGCGGGGGCGAGGGACGCGCAACCGCCCTTTCCGCCCTGTCGGCAATGCACCACGAAAAAGCCAGCGCCCCCATTATCGCAGAATGGATTGATGCCGCGCAAAACAGCGACCTGAACCCCGAACAGCAATATGCCCTGGCCGAATTCAAGCGGCTTTATGAGCAACGCACCTGCCTGCCGGCCGATTTTGTCGGCGCCAAAACAAAAAGCGCCATGGCCTCAGAGCAGCTCTGGCGTCAATTGCGCCCCACCGGTGACTGGAAGGCGTTTGCGCCGGCCCTGGGCGATGTGGTCAAATTTGCCCGCGAAGAAGCCCGGATGCGCAGCCAGAATACAGGCCTGAAACCCTATGACGCCATGATCGACCAATATGATCCGGGCAACAAGATGGCAGACATTGACCCGGTATTTGCCGAACTGAAAACCTTCTTGAAATCCTTTGTCCCCCAGGCCCTTGAATTACAAAAACAACGCCTTGCCCACCGCCCCCTGAGACCTCTCAACGGCCCCTTTCCGGTGGAAAAACAGCGCGCCCTCGGGCTGGCGGCAATGAAACAGATGGGCTTTGATTTCAACCATGGCCGTCTGGACACATCCCACCATCCCTTTTGTGGCGGTGTGCCCACCGATGTGCGCATGACAACCCGTTATCGCACGGATACGTTCCTGCCCGGCCTGATGGGCATCCTGCACGAAACCGGCCATGCCCAGTACGAGCAGGGGTTGCCGCGTAAAGACGCCCATTGGCCACATAATAAAGCGCGCGGCATGGGCATGCACGAAAGCCAGAGCCTGTTTGTTGAAATGCAGATTGTGCGCTCCCCCATGTTCTGGAAATGGGCCATGCCCCGAGTGGACGAACATTTGGGGGAACATGTATTCAAGGGGTGGAAAATTGAGGACGTTCTGGCCCATGTCAACCTGATTGAACGCGGGTTTATCCGTGTTGATGCCGATGAAGTCACCTACCCGCTGCACGTCATTCTGCGCTATGAGATGGAGCAGGACCTGATTGAAGGAAAAATGGAAGTCAGTCACATTCCAGAAGCATGGAATGCCAAAATGGAAGAATATCTGGGCCTGTCAACTCTGGACAATCCCACCGATGGCCCCATGCAGGACGTGCACTGGCCGGCCGGACTTTTCGGCTATTTCCCCTCCTATACATTGGGGGCCTTGATGGCGGCGCAGCAATGGGCATCGCTGGTCAGGCACATCCCGGCCGCACCACAGCAAATTGAACAGGGAAATTTTTCTGAAATAAACGAATGGAGAAGCAAAAACGTCTGGCAAAAGGGATCGCGTTTTTCAACAGCACAAATGATGGAACAGGCCACCGGCGAGCCGCTTAACCCGGCCTATTTCATCGCGCATTTGAAAAACAGATACGCAAGCTGAACAAAGTCTCCGCCATGCCAAAACCGGGGAAACAGGCTGGCCAAGCAAGGATTTGTTTGGCCAGTACCCCAATCGGGCTAATCGTCGCGATAAACCTTTTCGCGCCGCTCGTGCTTTTCCTGTGCTTCAAGAGACAGGGTTGCCACCGGGCGCGCATCAAGACGTTTCAGGCCAATCGGCTCTCCGGTTTCTTCGCAATATCCATAAGTTCCCTCCTCAATACGGCGCAGGGCAGCGTCAATTTTGGAAATCAGTTTTCGTTGACGATCCCGCGTGCGCAATTCCAGCGTGCGATCGCTTTCAGAGGAGGCCCGGTCCGCGACATCGGCATGCGAAACGCTTTCTTCCTGCAATGTTTCAAGGGTTCCCCGACTGTCGCGCAAAATGTCTTCACGCCAAACCAGCAGCTTTTGCCGAAAATATTCAACCTGCGTCGGGTTCATGAACGGTTCGTCGTCGCTGGGACGATATCCCTCTTTCAGCAGCTTAGTATCCATATTCCACTACTCCAGCAAATTGCGCCTGTATAAGGGCTGGAGATATTCTCCGCAAGTCAGTAATTTGTGAATGGATGCAGGCCCCTGCACAGGAGCGTTGAATCAATGGATGAGTTATTTGGCGTACATGCCAAATTTTGCCAGTTCAACCTGAGCCCGCAAATCAATATCATCAATAAGCGCCTCCAGATCAGGGTCCGCCTCCTGACGCGACCGCGTTACCAAAGCCATCAATCGGTGCAGGCGCCCCTCCGAGATATTGCCAACCAGCAAATCCCGTTTCATCTCTTCAAGCGTATCCAGCATTGATTGCCCGTGGCGCACGGCATTGCGCTTGCGCTCGGCCCCCTGGTCAACCCCCTGCAGGGCAAGAATCGCTTCAATTCCCGAATTAGGTGCCACCGGCACCTGCGCCGGCGCGGGGCGACTTTGCCGCGCGGCCTGCGGACGAAACACGGCACCTGCCTTTCCCGCGCTTTTGGGATTTGTATTGCGATTGACGTTCGCGCGATTGGCCGTTCCATCAATTCGCATACAGCTCACACTCCGTGATTGAATTTCGTGGTTAAAACTTTCTTACCGGCAAATTCTGCCGCCAACCCTTAATAATCAGTTAACAGGCCCGGCAAAAATTGCATGCCACCCTGTTTTTCCGGCATAAAAAACCTGTTCCACGCCCCTTCCGGATAAATTTATCAATTAAATTCAAAGCCTTACAAAAAATTCCGCTTCAAAAACCAACTCTGGCATGATTTTCGCAAGACAACGGGCAGTTATAACTTTTGCGTGATTTTTCATGGGGATGAAAATTCGGCGCAAACAAAAAGAACTCGGGGAACCAACATGTTGCATATCACCGGCAACCGTAAACAAAACAAATCAAAGGTCCTGACCTACGCCTTTGCATTTTTGTTTGGCATGCTCACGATGATACTGGCGCTGACACAGGCACAAGCCGCCAGTGCCCGCGTCAAGGATATCGTGGATATTGAAGGGGTTCGTGAAAACCAGCTCATTGGATATGGCCTTGTTGTGGGGCTGAACGGCACCGGCGACAGCCTGAACAATTCCCCCTTTACCCGTCAAAGCCTGCAGGCCATGCTTGAGCGTCTGGGCGTCAACACACGGGGCGAAACCATTCGCTCCGCCAATATTGCCGCTGTAATGGTCACCGCCAACCTGCCCGCATTTTCAACGCAAGGCTCGCGCATTGACGTCAACGTGGCCGCCCTTGGCGACGCCAGTTCCCTGCAGGGGGGCACTTTGCTGGTCACCCCGCTTTTGGGGGCAGACGGCGAAGTCTATGCGATTTCCCAGGGGTCGGTCCTCATCAACGGCTTTTCCGCACAGGGGGACAGTGCCACCGTCATTTCGGGTGTCCCCACCACCGGGCGGATTTCCTCGGGCGCGCTGGTGGAGCGCGAAGTGGCCTTTGACCTTGGCGCACAACGCTCCCTGAGGCTGGCCCTGCGCAATCCTGATTTCACCACCTCGCGCCGCCTGGCTCTATCCATCAACGATTTTATCGGTGCCCCCGTTGCAACCCCGGAAAACTCGGCCACCGTCCGTCTCACCCTGCCCCGCTCCTTCAATGGCAATATTGTTGACC
>WFOP01000181.1 GCA_015487985.1 Hyphomicrobiales bacterium | reverse complement strand
CTGATGATCCGATTGATAACGCCCTGATCTTCGCTCATATCAACCTTTGGCTGCATTGCAGGCTTTTCGTTCCGTTCTTCGAGCGTGCTGGCAAGGGTCGAATTGATCGCTTCCTGCATAACTTCGGACATGACCGACTGCCCGTAAATCTTTTTCAGGTGAGACATGGGCACTTTGCCCGGGCGGAAGCCCTTGATGTTGGCTTTGCCCTTTAGCTCTTCAAGTTTGGCATCTTGCCGGGCCACAAGCTCCTCGGCGGGAATTACAACGTCAAGTTTGCGTTGCAGCCCCTTGTTAAGAGCTTCGGTCACTGAAACGGATTTAGTCGCTGACATGAGTTAAGTCCTGCTGTGAGTGTTCAATCGGGCAATTCCTGAATTGCCTCATCATATTCAATTGCTGAGCCGCCAACCATGGCGGCCCGTAAAAAAAGTGGTGCGGATAGAGGGACTTGAACCCCCACGCCTCGCGGCACAAGAACCTAAATCTTGCGTGTCTACCAATTTCACCATATCCGCTTGAATGAGAGTGTAATCACATTCAAATTTCGCGCGTATCTATCCTGATTTTGCCAAGCAGTCAAAGCATTGTTGCGATTATGGCCATTGAATTTCAAATTATACCCCTTACTTGGTGAGAACCTGCCCGCCAAATCACAACGCCCGCACAAAACAACGAGGCACCATGAGTTCCAAATTCTCCAAAGCAATTAAGCGTATTTCCGCCAACAAAGCGATTTCCGAACTCGCAATTTGCGGGGAAAACGAAGCAAAAAACACCCGTTTTTCCGGGTTTTCAGGGAGTTTCGAGGGGCAGCCCATTGACGCAAACAGCCCCTATTTCCTTGCCAGTGCCACCAAATTATTCGTCACCGCGATTATTTTGCAACTGGTGGAGAGCAAAGAGTTGGCTCTGAACTCCCCGATTGTTGAATTTTTCCCCGCCGGGCATCTGGATAAGCTGCATGTTATTTACGGAACGGATTACACCTCCCGCATAACAATTGAAAACCTGCTGGCGCACACATCAGGGTTAGCTGATTATTTCGAGCAAAAACAAGTAGATGGCCGAACTTTTACGCAAGGGATTATCAAGGGAGAAGACAAGTCATTTACCTTTGAGGACATTATTGAACTCGTCAAAACCACGATGAAGCCCAGGTTCGTCCCCGGTGCATCGGACAAAGCATTTTATTCCGACACCAATTACCAGCTTCTGGGTGCCATTATTCAAAACGTAACGGGCGTGAGCTTCGCCCAGGCCGTTAAGGCCAGAATCTGCGATCCCCTTGGATTAAAGAACACCTGGGTTTTTGAAGCCGGTGGCCCGCAGGTTGAACGCACCATCATCCCCTTGCGTAACGGCGACCGGCAACTGAATATCCCCCTTGCCATGACCGGCACCGCAGCAGACGGGGCCATTGTATCCACTGCCGCCGATGGTCTTGTTTTCATCAAGGCGTTTTTTGCCGGCACCTTGTTTCCAGAAAAATATATTGACCGGATTACCGCCAGATGGCGGCGCATATTCTTCCCCCTGCAATACGGAACAGGCATTATGCTTTTTCGCCTGCCCCCGATCATGACACTGTTTCAAAAACAACCTGACATCATCGGCCATTCAGGAATTTCAGGAGCCTTTTTATTCGCTGAACCGGAAAATCAAATCTATATTTCCGGCACAGCCAACCAGCTTGCCTCGCGCTCCCTTCCCTTTAATGTCATGCTAAGAGCCATAGCCGCCATGCGCTAAAACAAAAACCTGCCTACCCGGCAGGCAGAGTGCCAAAATTTTAGGCAACTCACCATAGACTTGCTCATTCCTACTCAGATAGCACGCAGGTAATCGCTGAGATTACAGCACCTTTTCAGCATTTGAAAAACTGGCACAAAAACTGCATAACTTTTGGCAATACAATTTCAATTTCTGCATTTTCAGGAACATCCCACATGAAAAAAATTGAAGCGATCATCAAACCGTTCAAACTGGACGAGGTCAAAGAGGCTTTGCAAGAGGTTGGCCTGCAGGGTATCACCGTCACCGAAGCCAAGGGATTTGGCCGCCAGAAGGGGCATACCGAACTGTATCGCGGGG
>WFOP01000180.1 GCA_015487985.1 Hyphomicrobiales bacterium | reverse complement strand
GTTTGATTGTGTCCGTGCGATGAATGAATTCCATACAAATAATTTGCTGTAGTTTGCGCGAGAATGAGAAATTAGAAGAGGTTTACAATGGGTTGGAAAACAGATTTTCGTTCGTTTTATTATGAAAATGCGCCCGCGCCTGAGGACCCGGTTCTTGCGCCTTGCCAAACCGCGCTGCTGGTGATTGATATTCAAAACACCTATCTGGCACCAAAAGATACGCCAGAGGAAAATCAGCGTTGGCAGCCATTTTTTGAGCGCATGAACGAAACGGTTATTCCCAATTGCGCCCGGCTAATTGACGAATGTCGGGCAAGGGGTGTTGAGGTAATTCACGCGCGTATCGCGTGTTTAACACCGGAGGGGCGGGATCGTTCCCTTAGCCAGAAAAAACCGGGGTTTAATTATCTGCTGTTGCCCAAGGATGAAGCGGAGGCGCAAATCGTGGATGAACTTGCGCCCGCCGATCACGAAATCTGTGTGCTTAAAACCACGGACAGTGCGTTGACGGGCACGAATCTGCGGCTGATCTTATCCAATATGGGCATTAAAAATGTGATTGTTGCGGGGATATTTACTGACCAGTGCATTTCTTCAAGCGTGCGCTCTTTGGCGGATGAAAGTTTTGATGTGGTTGTGGTTGAGGATTGTTGCGCGGCGGCGACCAGCCAATTGCATGAACAGGAACTGGCAATCCTCAACATGATTTATTGTCATGTAATGGGGCTGGATGACGTGCTTGGTTATATTGGCAAACAGATGCAGCCGGGTTAACCCTGTTTGTGGTGAAAAAAGATTTTTATATTCTTTTGTGGACATCCCACGGGTGCAGGTCTAAAGGGAAGCACAATACAGCGCTCATACTTTCGTAACGCATGATTTTTCTTTGACGTTTGAAAAAGTGGGCTCGTCTGATTTTTGTTTTGCTCAGTTGCCAAAAACAAAAGTCCAATCCCACTAATCCCGACAATAATGTCGGCGGGCTAGCTTTTTTTGGCAACGCTCAAAGGAAAAATTTTATGCAAACGTTTAATGATGCGGAGATTCCGCAGCAGCTTTTTCATCGTCTTGAACAATTGGGCCTGGTTAAACCCACCCCCATTCAGGCCAAGGCCATTCCCGTTGCGCTTGAGGGCAACGATATTCTTGGTTCCGCACAAACCGGCACCGGCAAAACCGCCGCTTTTGGTGTGCCTCTGATTACACATCTTCTCAATAATGAAAAAGGGGCCGGCCTTGTTTTACTGCCCACGCGTGAACTTGCCGGGCAGGTTTTAAAGACACTGGACCAGTTTATCGGGCGCTCCAACATCCCTTCGGCTTTGCTGATCGGTGGGGAAGACATGGGCAAGCAGATCAGAAAATTGCGCGCTTTCCCGCGCCTTATCGTGGGCACGCCGGGGCGGATCAACGATCACCTCAAGCGGGGAACACTGAAACTGGATCGCACCGACTTTCTGGTTCTGGATGAAGTGGATCGCATGCTTGATATGGGATTTGGTGTGCAGCTTGATGCCATTGCCAAATTCCTGCACGGGGAGCGCCAGACTCTGATGTTTTCGGCCACCATGCCGGGTAATATTCAGAAAGTTTCCGCAAAATATCTGACGGATCCGGTTCGGATTTCGGTTGGCAGTGCCCATGCAACGGCCCCCAATGTGAAACAGGAACTGGTTCAGATTTCAGATGGAGACAAGTTCTCTCGTCTGGAAAGTGAAATTGAAGCGCGTGAAGGCTCAATTCTGATTTTCATCAAAACCAAATATGCGGCTGAGAAAATGGCGGTGAAGCTGAAAAAACTGGGTCATGCGGCAGCGGCTCTCCACGGTGATTTGCGCCAGAATAAACGCACGCAGGTGACGGCGGGATTTCGGGCGAAAAAATTCCGTATTCTTGTGGCGACCGACGTGGCGGCGCGGGGCCTGGATATTCCCCATATTGAACATGTGATCAATCACGATATGCCCCAAAGCCCTGAAGATTATATTCACCGGATTGGGCGCACCGCCCGGGCCGGGGCAACGGGGGAAGCCATCAATTTTGTTTCTCCTTCGGATGCCTCCAAATGGAACGCCATTCAGCGTCTGCTTAATCCGGGGCAGAAAATTGAAAAACTATCCGGTGCCAAAAAGGGCGGCGGGCGTAAATT
>WFOP01000179.1 GCA_015487985.1 Hyphomicrobiales bacterium | reverse complement strand
GAATGGGAGAATTACGGGCTTTTGACCATCGATTCGGGGTTGATTTATTCCATGATTGATGTGCTGCTTGGCGGGCGGCGCGGCAGTGGCGTTATCCGGGTTGAGGGGCGGCCTTATACCACCATTGAAATGTCGCTTTCGCGCCGGCTGATCGAGTTGATTCTGGAGGATACCAAGAAGGCGTTTGAGCCACTTACCCAAGTTACATTCAATCTGGAGCGTCTGGAGACAAATCCACGCTTCGCCGCGATTTCACGCCCGGCCAACGCGGCGATTCTCATTGAATTGAGGATTGATATGGATGACCGGGGGGGCAAGGTTGAAATCCTGCTGCCCTACGCAACAATTGAGCCTATCCGTGAGCAGTTGTTACAGGTTTTCATGGGGGAAAAGTTTGGCCGTGATGCGACATGGGAGGGGCATCTGGCGACCGAAGTTTATGCCGCCGATGCGGATATCGAAGCGGTTTTGAACGAGCAAAACCTGCCTTTGTCCAAAGTTTTGAACCTTGAAAAGGGGCAAACCATCATGTTTGACCAATCCCCCGCTGATCCGATCACCATACGCTCGGGCGGCGTTGACATCACGCAGGCGGTGATGGGCCATATCGGCAAAAATATATCGGTGCGCGTGTCGCGTGCCTTAAATCCACCAAATGTAACCATGGCCGTTTTTGAGGCCATGGATGAAACTTCGGAGAATGTATAATGGGCGGTTTACCGATTGGTTTGCTTATCGAGAGTATCGTGTCGATATTGCTCGTTTTGACGATTGGCTATTGTTATGTGCTGAACAAGCGCCTGGTTAATCTTCAGGCCGACAAGGAGACCATGCGCGACATGATTTCTGACCTGGTTGAGGCGACGAATATGGCCAACAGCGCCATCGGGCAGCTCAAGGATGTTGCTGGGGAGGCTGACAGTGCTCTTAATGCGCGTCTGGAGGAGGCCGAACGGTTCACCTTGGAGTTGGCCAACCATGTGGTGGCAGGCCAGAGCGTGGTGGAAAAAATTTCAAAAATCACAAGCGCTGCCCGCCAGTCAGAAACCATTGCGCGGGTTGAAACCCGCCGTGCGGGCATGGCGCTTGAACAGTTGGAAATTCATGAGAGACGCAAAGGGCGCGCGGCGTGAAAACTCTTCGTCTCCTTCCCATCGTGTTGGCGGCCATGGGCGCCCTGGTGCTGCTCAAGGGCATTGGGCTGTTGAGCAATGGCGGTTATACACTGGTGGGTATGGATGTGGCTGTTGCCCAGAGCGCGCCCGCTGAGCCGGCCCAAAGCGCGGCGCAAGCCGACGAGGGGGCCGGGACGGGGCGCGAAGAAGAGTCGGTTCGGCTTTCAACGATTGATGAGGCGGCAGCGCAGCGGGCGGCGGATGAACTGTTTTCGGCAATGAACAGTCCGGTCCCGGATTCGGGACAGGAAGATGCAAGACCCATTGTTGAAGATTCAAATGGGGATTTCTCCTATTTTGATGATGAAAGCCTGACCGGGAATACAGAAGCCGCTGTTTTGCAACGTTTGAGCGAGCGACGCGCTGAGTTGGATGCTCGCGAGAAGGCATTGGAATTGCAGGAAAGTCTGGTTCAGGCGGCGGAACTGCGCCTAAACGAGCGGATTGCCAATCTTGAAGCTGTGGAGGCTCGGGTACAGGCGTTGCTGGATCAGCAAACAGCGAGCGAAGAAGCGCAGTTTGATGCGCTGGTGAGCATGTATGCCAATATGAAACCCGCCGATGCGGCAAACGTGTTTAACAGTTTGAACATGGAAATATTGCTGCGTCTTGCAACGAAAATGAGCCCGCGCAAAATGTCGCCAATTCTGGCGGATATGTCCACGGAACGGGCGCAGGAGCTGACCATTCGAATTGCAACTGCGCAGATGGCCCCCGAAGCACTTGAATTGGCGAACAATTCCGCCATGTCCTCAGAGGATCAGTTGCCACAAATTGTTGGACAGTAGGAAAGGTTCTTGAGGGGAACTTTACCAGGGCTGCCCCGGAATCGCAAAAAGGGGTGCTGCTGGCAAAATTTAGGGGAAATTAAGCGGTTTCTCATAAGTTGATTGACACTGGCAGCCCTCAACAAATCCGGCAAAGCGGTTTGGCGAGGGGTTTGGTGGTGAAATAAATGAATGAGGGTGGTGTTGATCCCCCATGTTTTTGGTACTGCGGCGGAAAAAATGCGACTTCACGGGATGAAAACAACTGGGATTGCAAGGGGGTTGTTTTCTGCCCTTGTTATTTGTTTCCTGCTGCTTCCCTTTAATGCGCTGGGGCAGGAGAAAACCGAGGTTTTTGCCAGTCAGCAAGATGGGTTTGGTCGGGTTGTGCTTACATTTTCCAACCGGCTGGACCTGCCCAATTATGATTTGAGCTCGGAAAACGGGGTGCTGACCCTTCAGTTCGACACCCCTTTGGATGTGTATTTACCCGATATTGGCGGAGCAATTCCCGATTTTGTTTCCATCACACGGGTGGATCCGGACAAAAAGGGGATTCGTTTCGGGCTGAAGGGGGATGTGCGGGTTAACCGGCTGGAG
>WFOP01000178.1 GCA_015487985.1 Hyphomicrobiales bacterium | reverse complement strand
TTGCCAAAGAACATATCCAGCAATGTGCGCCCGGAGCCCGAACTTGCTTCAGAACGTGTGGGGGCCGTGTTGGCGTTTGATCCCGAACAGGGGACAGATTTGCATCGTGCCCATTCAGCGGCGGCATAGCGGCGTCCGGCGGCGGACAAAACTGACCCGTCTGATGCCACATGAAGGGTTTTCCCATCAGGGAAGAGTCGGGCAAGCTGACTGCGGGTCATGCGCGGCCATGCGCGAACATTTCCGGTATCCAGATGGACAAAGGGACTTCCGGATGTGGGGTAATATCCCACGCCGCCAACCTGATGACGCATGGCGGTTTCGCGCACTTTTGAAATGGCAATGCCTGGAATGTAAAAATCTATCGCCATGCCCATGGTGTGGCGGGAATTTTTGGCAACGCCGCTTGAACGGGCACGCAGCATATCATTGGTTTGGGGTGAGCGGTAGGCCGATACAACAGTTATGGGCTTGGTGGCCCCGACTTCCTGGTAGACTTTCCATAAAAGGTCAAACAGCGCGGGGTCCATGCGCGTTGGTTCGTTGCGGCGCCAATCGCGCAAAAAATAGTTGAGCTCGTCCAGACCTGACTGAATGAAACGGCCATTGCGCCGGAATGTGATCCGTTTTGTTTCGTTGGTATGGGTGTAATGCAGATAAAGGGTGCGTTCCCCTGAGGCGGCGGTCAGCGTGGTGATGCTGGTCATGGGCAGGAGCGCAGCAATGCCCAGCACGGCAGCAAAAAGATGCCGCATGACGCCAGACCCCAATATTTTACCCACCCAATTCACGCCGAATATAACTCAATTTCTTTTTGGGAATCAGTTTAGAGATTCCTGTTCATTTAAGTATAGCACCAACAAGAATACACTTTGTTAACGCTAATGGATACCCAAAGCATGTTGCGTTCAATCATGTTCACTCAGCATGCTTTGTCTTTTTGTCTTCGCATGTCTCCCAAAACCGGCGCCACCCACAGGCCAAGCCCGAGGGCATGCTTTTGGGAGACATGTTTTAAGTCAATACCAGTTGTGCACCCGCGAACTTCCCGTGCTTACGCATTTGCGGCTACCAACATGTTTGAGTTAGTGGGCAAAAGCGGCTTAAGCAAGGCAAATTTCTTATCAAATGGTTAAACGAAATTTGAGTTAAATACTATGTTCCAGCTCAACTGTTGAGCAAATTTTTCAGGCGTTCATTGTGCCCGTAAACATCACCGAAGGAGCGGATGGTTCCATCGTCCTCCACCCGCAGGGTGAAATAGGCGAGATGAACCGGCACTTTAGTTGACAGATTATTCCAGCGTTCAGAGCGTCCGTATTGTGCTTCAAGGGTTCTTTTGGACAGATTTTCGTCGTTGACCAGTAGCGCGTCTGCAAAATCCATCGGGTTTTGTACGCGTATGCAACCATGGGAATAGGCGCGTTGGGAGCGTGAAAACAGCGATTTTGAAGGGGTGTCATGCAGGTAAATTGCATGGGCATTGGGGAACAGGAATTTGACGCTGCCAAGGGCATTATTGCGACCGGGACGCTGGCGCACGCGGAAATTGTTGATGGAGTTGGTCGACCAGTCAACATTTGAGGCGTTGATGACGCGACCACCGGAAAGCAATTCCATGTTGTTGGCGGCCAGATATCCGGGGTTTTTGGCTACCTGAGGCCCAATTTCCGCCCGGGTGATCGAGGCGGGAACGTTCCAGAACGGATTTACTACCACATGCTCGATTTCATCGGAAAAAACCGGCGTCATAAATTGGCGTTTCCCAACAACAACCCGGGTTGTGTGGGTCACTTCATCACCGTTCATCACCCTTAGGCGATATTCGGGGATATTCACAAATACATGGAATTCGCCTAAATCACGGGGCATCCAGCGCCAGCGTTCCATGTTGGCAATCAGGTCTTCCCTGGTGGCAAAGCCCCCCCCGTTCAGAGCTGCAACGGTTGCCGGGCCAACGACGCCGTCGACAAACAGATCGGTTTCTTTCTGGAATTGCTCAACGGCGGCCACCAATTCATCATCGTAAATGGTGGCGTTTTCAATTGCGCTGAGCCCCAGGCGTTTCCGCAAATCGGGCACGCGCGGATCGGACATGCCGGGTTTGAGCAATTCTCCGTTGGATATGGTAACGGGTTTTTCAATTTCACCCTGATCCTGATACCGGCTGGCAAGGGCAGCTTTGAGGGCCAAAAACTGGGAATGGTTGGGGGACATATCACGCAATAGCTGATCGGGGGCATCGGAGTTCGCCAGTTTCAGCAGGAATTCTCCCCCATCAATGCGGTTGGGTTTCTGATAAAATTCGCTTGAAACCTGGCGCGGGTTGATGCGTCCCCCGATTGCATGCTGGGCATATCTTACAGCGGCGGCGGAAAAGGCAGTTTCAAGAGCGGCAAGGCGTTCGGGGTCGGTAAAATTTCCGCTCAGGGAAATTTCAGCGGTCAGATAATCAGCGGGGCGCAAACCATCCAGATAGGATTGTTCAAAGACATCCAGAATTTTAAGCGCATTGTCGGAAAAAACGATTGTGCCGCTGTCATTCTGGCTCAGCCACAGGGGTTCAAAATTTCGCGCGCCGTAAAAAAAGTATATTTTTTGCGCATCCTGATAGGCGCGACTGCCTTTGGTTGAATTTGTATAGGCGTTGGACAGGCCGGCCTTGATGGAGCGGGCAAGGTCATTTTTTGGTGGAGCAATGATGACGCGCTGGGCTTCAACACCATTGATGGTGACCGTTTCTTGTGCGGTTGCTGATATGGAACCTGCGCCCATCAGCAATCCGGTGAACATGGTGCCCATCAACAGGCCTGTCAGAGTTCTTTTCATAACATCTCCAATACTCAAACGACCCGACCGGTTCATTTTGAAATCCGAGTGACACGCGTCAGTCAGGTTGTTTGGCTTTTAGTCCGTGATTCAGTTTTTTGGTTTTATCGATATTTATGTTCATTTTACAGCGTTAATTTACATTAACGATTTGTATCCGT
>WFOP01000177.1 GCA_015487985.1 Hyphomicrobiales bacterium | reverse complement strand
TTGTATCTCTGCTCGAAGGCGGCTATGACCTGAACGGATTAGCGGGCGGGGTTACAAACCACGTTGCCATGCTGGAAAAGGGCACGCTCTAATTAAGAAGGAATTGCTGTGACAGATTCAGATAAATCAGACCTTGAGGCAATGAGCTTTGAAGCCGCCCTTGCTGAACTTGAACAAATTGTTGCCAAACTTGAAAGCGGACAAGCCCCGCTTCAGGAATCCATCGCAATTTACGAACGTGGCGAAGCGCTGAAAAATCACTGCGAATCACAACTCAAAGCCGCAGAAACCCGAATTGAAAAAATCACCCTTTCAAAGGATGGCGCGCCAACTGGCACCGTGCCGCTGGACGAAAACTAAATCGCAAGGAAAATACATCAAAATGGCCACCAATTCACCCTCCGGTCTTTCTCGTCTGCGGCTCATTCTTTGGGGGATGGTACTCGTATCCGGTATTGCCGCCACATTGTTTTATCTGATTTCGCCCCCAAAACCTGCGGCAATCGGTTTTGGCAGCCCCTTTAGCCTTACTGCAACCGATGGCAGCGAATTTACACAAGATGACCTTAAAGGCATACCAAGCTTGGTGTTTTTCGGCTATACTTTTTGTCCCGATGTCTGCCCGACCACGTTGACAGAATCCACTGGATGGCGCGCCACGCTTGGCCTTAGCGAAGATGATCTGCGTATCATATTTGTCTCGGTAGACCCTGACCGGGACACTCCTGAAAGTATTGGTGAATATCTAAGCGCATTCAGTTCCCCCATTATCGGGCTTACAGGAACCGACGCGCAGATTGAGAATGTCAAACAGGTTTTCAGCGTTTTCAGCGAAAAAGTACAGGACGCCGGCGCTTCGGATTATCTGGTAAATCACACCGCCAGCGTATTCATGCTCAACAAGGACGGTGGTTTTATCGGAACCATCAGTTATGAGGAAAATACCCAAACCGCGCTCAGCAAAGTTCAGCGACTGGTGGAAATGGACTAAAACCCGGTGGGGCCTTCGCGCCCGGTCTGGCCGCGATGCCTTAAGAAATGGTCTGCCAGAACGCAGGCCATCATCGCTTCGCCGATCGGCACCGCCCGAATCCCCACACACGGATCATGGCGCCCCCTGGTCACAATGTCGGTATTCTGATTTTTTACCGTCACGGTTTCCCGGGGGGCCAGAATTGAAGAGGTGGGCTTAACCGTAAATCGCACCACGACAGGGTCTCCGTTGGAAATCCCCCCCAAAATACCACCCGCCTGATTTGATACAAAATAAGGAGCGTTGTCCCCGGCGCGCATTTCATCAGCATTTTGCACGCCGCTAAAACTGGCGGCCTCAATTCCGGCGCCAATTTCAACTGCTTTTACCGCATTGATACTCATCATTGCCGAGGCCAGATCCGCGCTGAGTTTACCATAAACAGGTGCCCCCCATCCCGCAGGAACACCTTCAGCCACAACTTCAACAACTGCGCCGATGGAATCGCCTTTTTTTCGGATGTCATCCAGATAATCAGCCCACTGGTCAGCGCTGGTTTTATCAGCACAAAAAAACGGGTTATTGTCCACTTCAGCCCAGTCAAAATTATCGTAGTCAATTTTATGTGGACCCATTTGCACCAGCGAGGCGCGAATTTTGACCCCCGGAATAATCAGTCTGGCGACAGCCCCGGCGGCAACACGGGCGGCAGTTTCTCGCGCTGAAGAGCGCCCCCCACCGCGATAATCGCGAATGCCGTATTTTTGATCATAGGTAAAATCGGCATGTCCGGGACGATACTTGTCGCGAATATCAGAATAGTCCTTTGATCGCTGATCGGTATTTTGAATCTCAAGGGCAATGGGGGTTCCGGTGGTTTTAAGTCCCCCTGTGCGTTCATCCTCAAAGGTGCCGGAGAGAATTTTTACTTCGTCGGCCTCGCGCCGCTGGGTGGTGAAACGGGACTGGCCGGGTTTGCGCCGATCCAGATCGCGTTGAATGACCGGCGCACTGATTGCAATATCAGGTGGGCAGCCATCCACCACAACACCAAGTGCGGGCCCATGGCTTTCCCCCCATGTGGTAAAGCGAAACAAATGACCAAAGCTGTTGTGTGACATGAAAAATTCCTGACCGGTGTTGGCGATGTTTTAGAAGCGCGGGGGTTCAAGGTCAACAAAACACACGTTTTGACCTTAACATCCATCCGCATAGTGCATGCTCATCTTGCCGTTGGAAAAGTGTGCAATCGCGCCCTGAGGCACCGGCCAATTGACGATCTGCTCTTTGGGTGTCTTGTCAATCAAATGGCGCATAACCCTTAAAATTCCACCATGGGCAACAATGATTGCAGGATCGCTCAGCTCCCCTGCAAGGGGCAATAGCCGATCTGCAACATCCTGATAGCTTTCCCCCTGAGGGGGGCGGTGATCCCAATAGTCGGCGGGGCGCTTTCCTGTTGCAATACCAATATTGGCAGAAAGTTCATGGTGGAGTTTGCCCTCCATTATGCCAAAGGATATTTCCAAAAGTCGTTTGTCAAAAATCACTTCAGGCAGGTCCACATCAAACGCCTTGCGCATTCTGTGCATTGTTTCTGCTGCGCGCGAAAGTGGTGAGGCATACCAGTTTATTTTTGTCGGGTCGATATTGCTGGCTTCAAGCATATCCACCAGCAAAGGGCCAATGGCGTCGGCCTGAGCGTGCCCCGTTTCGTTCAGGGGGATGTCATGTTGCCCCTGATAACGGCGTTCCAGGTTCCAACTTGTTTCCCCGTGGCGGGCAAAAAACAGCTGAGGCCAATCAGACATTCTTTTTACCTAACCTGCTTAATCGAACGCCTGCATGCCCATAATATTATAGCCGCCATCGACAAAATGGTTTTCCCCGGTAACCCCACTTGAA
>WFOP01000176.1 GCA_015487985.1 Hyphomicrobiales bacterium | reverse complement strand
ATGGATGGCTTTCTGGTCGAAATCTGCACCCCCATTGGTTAGGAAAATAAAATGTCGGCAACAGCCACAGACCGGCGCATTCAGGGGTTTCTGGATGATCTGGCGGCAACAAAAGCCCATCAGCTTGAAATTATTCAGGCTTGTCGGCTGCTGGTTTTTGAACTTGGCCCGATCGTAAAGGAACGCATGATGTATGGGGGCATTATGTTCTCTTTGAAGTCACAGGATTTCGGGGGCGTGTTTGCCAGTAAAAACCATGTGTCGTTTGAATTTTCTCGGGGGGTTGAGCTTAAAGATCCCAGCGGGGTTCTGGAGGGAAAGGGAAAGTTCCGCCGCCATGTGAAGCTGAAATCCATTGAGGATATTGAGGATTGTGGTGCAAAAGCCTTTGTTCAACAGGCAATCATTCAGGCTGTTCAATAATATCCGGGCTGGTTGAGTTGTTGCAGAATACTTGGGTGCCTGGAGATTTTTGAGGGGCTGGTTTCAAACCAGCGTAAAAATTCGCGGCTCATATGCGCCTGGTCAGCAAACCCGCATTCATATGCCGTTTCTGCCAAACGCTCGGATACCGCAACTTGCCGGGCGGCGCGTCGGGCGCGTGCCAGGGCCAGCCACCGGGCCGGTGTTCGCCCCGTTGATGCGCTGAGTAACCGTTGCAATGTTCTGATGCTTACTCCCAATTGTTTGGCGGCATCCTGGATGTTTTTTGTGGTTGGGGCACCGACACAGGATATCGCCTCTGCTATGGAGATGGAACGCGTACAATAGGTGTCCAGCCGTTCCAAAACTTTTTCCATATCCTCTTCCAGATGCTGGAGGGAGCCAAGAAGTTCAGCCGATTTAATTGACGTGCCGGGTTGTAACCTAAACCCGTGCAAACGGGTTCCAATATCAATTTGTGTGTGATGGGGGCTGCAATCCAATGCAGTGATGCGCCACTTTGGTCGCTGGCCCGGGGGTGACCATAAAATCAGGTCGCAACAACCATCGGGAATGATTTTTGATGTGGTGCCGGAGGTGGATTGAAACGTCCATTCTGCCAAAAGCGGATGGCCCACTTTTATTTCCTTTCAGGAGCAACACAGTTAAATCTTTATGCGCATTGTGCAGTTTGAAAGGGTATAATTCAATGCCAGATGAAGGGGTTTACAGGGGGCATTAAGGCTGGGCATAACAAAAAACACCGCTCCGTGTTGGAGCAGTGCTTGAAATTTATAAAACAGTCTGGCGCTGTTTAGCGGCGCGGGCTCATGGGGATGAGGCCTTCGCGCTGGGCTTTTTTGCGCGCAAGTTTGCGCGAACGACGCACAGCTTCCGCTTTCTGGCGGGCGCGTTTTTCAGATGGTTTTTCATAATAGTTGCGCAGCTTCATTTCACGGAAAACGCCTTCGCGCTGCAACTTCTTTTTCAGGGCTTTTAGGGCCTGATCCACATTATTATCACGAACGACTACTTGCACGGACAACTCCGCCTTTCAAATATCAAACAGGGGCAACTGCCCCAAAAAGGGTTATTAGCTGGCGCGGACATAGCAGACCCTGATGGCAGTGTCCAGCAAATGGTTGATGAAAATTGTGCAGGATGCGCACAAATCAGGGGGTTTGAGCGGACTTTGGAAAAATGGCGTTGATATGGCCCATTTTACGTCCCTTGCGGGGTTCGCTTTTGCCATAAATGTGGGGGTGCTCGTTGGGTTGCAAATTGTTTGTAAAGGTGTTGATTTCATCGCCGATCAGGTTGCGCATCACCACATCCGCCAGACGTTTTGTGTCCCCCAGTGGCCAGTTGCAAATGGCGCGGATATGTTGGCCGAACTGGTCAACCGGGCAAACATCCTGGCTCCAATGGCCTGAATTGTGCACACGCGGCGCAATTTCATTGACCAGAAGTTGCTGCGTGTCGCCGGTGCCAGTTACAAAATATTCCACGGCCAGTACGCCGACATAATTCAGCGCGTTGGCAATTTTTGTGGCGTTTGAAATGGCCATGTCAAACGTATGCTTGTTTATCGCTGCGGGCACGCTCGCGGTTGCCAGAATATGATTTTTATGGACGTTTTCACTTGGTTCAAAGACTACGCAGTTTCCAGCCTCATCACGGGCGATAACAATAGATATTTCCTTTTCAAAGGGAATAAAGGCTTCCAGAACCAGTTCAACACCAGCCAGCTCGCCAAAAGCTGTTTCAGCATTTTTCAGGTTTTTGACAATGCGCTGGCCCTTGCCATCATATCCAAGCCGGGCTGTTTTAAGTACACAAGGGGTGCCGATGGCTTGCAGTGCCGCCTGAAAGTCGGATATGTCCGTGACGGGCCGGTGCGGGGCAATGGGAATGTCTATGGATTGCAAAAACTGTTTTTCCAGCAATCTGTCCTGTGCAATGCGCAGGGGTTTTTCTCCGGGGGCCAGCCGGGTGATCCCTGAAATCCGGCGCGCGGTTTCAGCGGGAACATTTTCAAATTCATAGGTAACGACATCAACATTGCGGGCAAATTGGGCCAGTGCCTGCATGTCGTCATAGGAGGCAACGGTGTGAAAGAGGCTGACGTCAAAAGCAGGGCTGCCCGGTTCGGGGCAATAGATATGGGTTTTCATGCCCAGATTTGCCGCCGCCATTGCCAGCATGCGGCCCAATTGACCACCACCCAAAATGCCTATCGTGCTGCCAATGGGCAGGGGAGAAATTGCTTTTGGCATTTTTTGTCGGGTGTCAGTCATTTCAATAGTTGGTCCTGTCAATATTTAATCCTGGGGGAATTGAGCAACATTTTGCGTTTGTTCCGCCCGATATTCTCTCAGGGACATTTCAATTTCAGGGTCATTCAGGCTTAGCACCGCCGCCGCCAGCAGGGCGGCGTTGACGGCGCCCGCTTCGCCGATGGCCAGCGTTCCCACGGGAATGCCCGCGGGCATTTGAACAATGGATAAAAGACTGTCGCGCCCGTTCAGGGTTCTCGATTTTATCGGTACGCCAAACACGGGCAGGGTTGTCAGGGCAGCGATCATGCCCGGCAGATGGGCGGCCCCCCCGGCGCCTGCGATTATCACCTGATATCCGTCATCGCGCGCATTCTGGGCAAAGCCATACATGCGTTCGGGGGTGCGATGGGCGGAGACAATACGCGTTTCATATTCGATTTTTAAGGTATCAAGGGTTTCTGCGGTGTGGCGCATGGTTGGCCAGTCGGACTGGCTTCCCATCAGAATGGCGATTGGTGGGATTTGCATTTTGTGTTTGCCCTGTTTGGCGCTAAAAATGGCGTTTAGCCTATTAAAGTGCCGGTTTCAAGCGCCTGGAAAAATGTGATCCTTTTTCCCGTTCAGGCGATGATTTCGGGCAGGAGCAGTTTTTCCAGTTCCACAATTCGATCCTTGATGAGCAATTTGTGTTTTTTCAATCGCAAAATCACCATTGGATCGGCCTGTTGGCTTTGTCCAAGAGCTTGAATTGCTGCGTCTAAATCAGAATGTTCCTGGCGCTTTGTCGCCAATTCCAGCCCGAACTTGGCTTTTTGTGCTTCGCTTAGGGATAACATATTGGCCTCTGGTTGTTTTATCTCTGTCTCACTTTTTAGTGAAACATAAGCTATTTTCAGTTCATTTGGTAGTTATCCGCCTCGACAAAAAGCCTGTTTTTTGCCAAACTGATTCTGCCTGAGGGCAAAACTGCCCTTTGGCAAAAGAACGCGCGAAATATCCGGATTGCTGATTTTTTGGCACCCACGCGCTCAACAGGCCAATAAAGGGAAGTAATATATGACAAGTGTTTCTCATATTTCCGCCCTGGAGCGCCGGCACGAAATGCTGGAGCAACAGATTTCCATTGAATTGCAACATCCAAGTCAGGATGCGCTGAAAATTCAGGAGCTCAAGCGAAAAAAACTTGAAGTCAAAGACGAAATTGCG
>WFOP01000175.1 GCA_015487985.1 Hyphomicrobiales bacterium | reverse complement strand
CGTGCTTTTTTTGAGCTTTGGGAACCCATGGCGCACTCACCTCACCCGCAGAATATGTGGGAAAGAGCGCCCGGACATTATGAAATCTGGTCGGTGGCGACCAGTTTCCAGTTTGGATCACGCGAACGGGTGTTACGGGAAAATGTCCATTCATCAGCCAAACTCACCACCTGCTCCTCATCCCCCTCAATCAGATTGCCGTCCTTGTCTTTGGTGGCTGAAACAACTTCTGCATCAAAACGCAGGGTGATGGTGGCGATTTTTTTGTCCAGATCCGCCTGAACATAGGTGATATTTGGCAGACCAACGAAGGTGAAATCTATGTGATGGCCTTTTTCTTCGCGGGCATCAATGGCAGCTTCAAATCCTTCAAACACTTCCTTGTCCAGAAGGCTTTTCAAGGTGGATTTGTCACCGGCAGCAAATGCTGTGACAATCATTTCATAGGCTGCGCCGCCGCCATCCAAAAAGCTCTTTGGTGTAAAATTGGGGTCCGCTTCAGATATATCAAGCAGTGCCTGACGCAGGTCCGGATCATCTGGAACCCAGCGCTCCATTTCGGCATCAAATTTGCGCGCGTTTCTGGCCGCTTCTTCCAATTCCGAATTTTCATCCATGTCGGGATGCAGGGGCACCACCACATCATCACTGGATTTTTTGGGTCCGGTTGCTTTGCGTTGATTTCGTTTTTCAGCCTCGCGTTCCTGACGGGTCTTTTCAAACCCCGTGCGCGTCCCCAGCACAGAGCGCAAGCGCATCAGAACAAATATGGCGATGCCAATGATAATGAGGGTAGGAAGATCAAAAAATTCGGACATAAAGGTTCTGCTTTTTACAAAAAAACGAATGTTGGTGTTGCTAAAGGTCGCACAAGGCGGCCTCACGACCTATATATAGTCAAACGCGGATCAAACACCAGTTCACACCGAATCAATTTCGCATCTTTTTTGCATTGGGCGGTTGGCAAAGGAAAAAAGGGAAGTTTTAGATGGGCCGATTGCTTTTTTTGATATTCTTGGTTGTGCCAATTATTGAAATCGGGATTTTTATTGTCATCGGGCAGACGATTGGGCTTTGGTTGACCCTTGGGGGGGTGGTTCTAACCGCGCTTTTGGGGTCCTATATCATTCGTATTCAGGGTGTTTCCCTTATCAGGGAAATTCAGTCCCTGATGGGGGTCGGTGCGCTGCCGGCGCGCCAGCTGGTTGAGGGGGTCATGCTGGCCATTGCCGGTGCCCTTTTGCTGACACCTGGATATTTTACGGATTTTCTGGGGTTTTGTCTGCTGGTCCCGATGGTGCGCGATATCATTTATAATGAATTAAAAAAACGCGTAAGCGTGCGGGCGGGTTTTGGGACCAGTAACGGGGGAAATGACTTTTATACCGGACCTGATGACGAGAGGCCCGGGCGTGCTTCAGATCACAGCAAAAGAGGGGACCCGGATGTTATCGACCTTGAGGATGAAAATTGGCGTTAAGGGTGTTTTGTTTGCGCACAAACGCTTGTGAGACGGGCGCAAAGGTGCTAGCCAAGTCTTCAGTTTTTTAACCAATTCGATTGGATATATTTATCATGGCTGATGACACCACCAAAGCCCCGACAGGGACGCAAACAGGGGCGCAAAATCAGGATCCGGCATCACTTCCCTCGCTGAACATAATCGGGCAGTATGTACGTGATTTAAGCTTTGAAAATCCTGAAGCACCTGCTTCAATTATGGGTGCTGCAACGTCCCCGGCATTTAATGTGGGCATTAATGTTGCTGTCAAAAAGCAGACCGAAGAAGTTTATGCTGTCGAATTGACGCTGACGGCCAAAGCGGAGCGCGAAGACAAGGTTCTTTTCAACGTTGAGTTGATTTATGGCGGCCTATTCAAGATTTTGAATTTCCCTGAAAACCAGATGGCACCGGCCCTCATGATCGAATGCCCTCGCTTGATCTTTCCATTTGCCCGTCAGGTGCTGGCCAACGTTACCCAGGCCGGCGGTTTTCCCCCACTCCTGATGGAGCCTGTGGATTTTACCGGCATTTATCGCCAGAATTTGGCACGGATGGCAGAAGCTGCCAAGCAAACTGATACCGATGGTGCAAATTCTGATGCCAGCCCGGCTGACAAGGGGGACGACAAAAAGTCGTCCGGCAGCAAGTCAAAATCCAGCCGTGCGCGCAAGACAAAATCAGGTAAAACAGTAAACTGAAACCTGTTGCATTTATCAGTATTTACACGACCTGGTTTTTCTGTTTGTTTTGGCGTGTCTTTTATTTCAAAAGTACTGCTACCCGGTATCGAACCCACGGGGATGCTTTTGAAAAAAAGCGCTTGAGGTTGTTTTCATCCAAAAAAATATATTTTGGGGCCTGACATTTGTCGGGCCCTTTCTTTTGAGCCAACTCATTTTATTCAATTTCTGGATATGCTGG
>WFOP01000174.1 GCA_015487985.1 Hyphomicrobiales bacterium | reverse complement strand
GCAAACCTGCTTTCCCGAACAACCGCTATTTTGGCCGTTCTGTTTATGGGAACGGCTATTGCCCTGTCCATTGTCGCAGATATCGATCGTGGCACCAATTCCATTTTGGACAGCGTGACGCAGGATGGCGCCCAACCAAGCGTGCTTGATGCGCTAAACGCCATGCAGCTTGAAAGCTCCGGGGGCAATGCCCTTCCGGTGCCAAACGCCATGGATACCACCAGCACCCCGGCACCGGCCGCACCTTCCGCCACCTCCGATCTGCCGGTTCCCGGCGCCACGCCACAGGCACCAGGATCAGGATCATAAAGCCGAATGGGGATGAACTACAAAACCAGTTGGAAAAGGGGATGTTCGCATCCCCTTCTTTTTTGCCTCAATCACTTCATGTGCTCTGCGCGCGTTAAATTCAATGTGTAACCATAAAACTCTTTTCGAATCACCTGAACACTCTGTAAGGTAATGGCCCATGGCTCGTTATGTTTTTATCACTGGAGGCGTGGTCTCCTCATTGGGAAAAGGTTTGGCTTCAGCGGCTTTGGGCGCTGTATTGCAGGCGCGCGGATATAAGGTCCGCCTGCGCAAACTCGACCCTTATCTCAATGTTGATCCAGGCACCATGTCCCCCACAC
The DNA here is from genome assembly GCA_015487985.1 of Hyphomicrobiales bacterium. Taxonomy (GTDB): domain Bacteria; phylum Pseudomonadota; class Alphaproteobacteria; order Rhizobiales; family Devosiaceae; genus DROE01. Next base: position 4,594 of record WFOP01000174.1, on the reverse strand, counting down.
AACACGGCGAAGTGTTCGTTACCGATGACGGGGCGGAAACGGATCTGGATCTGGGCCACTATGAGCGCTTTACAGGCCGCTCCGCCAATCAGCAGGACAATATCACCACCGGGCGCATTTATTCCGACATCATCTCCAAAGAGCGTCGCGGCGACTATCTGGGGGCCACCGTTCAGGTTATCCCCCATGTGACCGACCGCATCAAAGACTTTATCCTTGATGATAATGATGATTTCGATTTCGTATTGTGTGAAATCGGGGGCACGGTGGGGGATATCGAGGCCCTGCCGTTTTTTGAAGCCATTCGTCAGTTGGGCAACGAATTGCCGCGCGGTGAGGCCGTTTACATCCACCTTACGCTGATGCCCTATATCGCCAGCGCCGGCGAACTGAAAACCAAACCCACCCAGCACTCCGTGAAGGAGTTGCGCTCCATTGGTATTCAGCCCGATATTCTGCTGGTGCGTTGCGATCGCGAAATTCCCCAATCCGAGCGGGCAAAGCTGTCCCGGTTCTGCAACGTGCGTGAAAGTGCGGTTATCCAGGGGCTTGATGTGGCCTCAATCTATGATGTGCCCATCGCCTATCACAAAGAAGGGCTGGATCAGGAACTGCTGACTGCTTTTGGCATTAACGACGCCCCCGAACCTGATTTGAGCGCATGGGAGGCGGTGTCCGATGGCATTCACAAGGCCGAAGGCAAGGTCAATATCGCCATTGTGGGCAAATATACCGGCCTCAAGGACGCTTATAAATCGCTTACAGAAGCTTTGGCTCATGGCGGCATTGCCAATCGGGTAAAAGTCAATTTCCGCTGGATTGATTCAGAGGTTTTTGAAAAAGACGACCCAGCGCCCTATCTTGAAGGGGTACATGGAATCCTGGTTCCCGGCGGGTTTGGTGAACGCGGTACAAAAGGCAAAATTGCCGCCGCCAAGTTTGCCCGGTTGCGCAATATTCCCTATTTCGGCATTTGTCTGGGGATGCAAATGGCTTGTATTGAAGCCGCCCGAAACACCGCCGGCCTGAAAAAATCCGGTTCAACCGAATTTGGCAAAACCAAACACCCCATCGTTGGCTTGATGACGGAATGGATCAAGGGCAATGAAAAACTGGAACGCGATGCCTCAACCGACCTTGGCGGCACCATGCGACTGGGGGCCTATAAAGCACGGCTGGTGCGTGGCTCAAGGGCGGCTGACATTTATGGTACAACCGAAATTTCGGAGCGCCATCGTCATCGCTATGAAGTGAACATGGACTACCGAAAAATTCTTGAGTCGAACGGCCTGCTGTTTTCCGGCGTATCCCCGGATGGAAAATTGCCCGAAATTGTCGAGCGAACCGACCATCCATGGTTTATTGGCGTACAGTTCCATCCTGAATTGAAATCGCGCCCGTTTGAGCCGCACCCGCTGTTTTCTTCGTTTATTGGCGCTGCCCTCAAGCAGGGACGTTTGGTTTAAGCCACAAGCTAATCTGCCGGGCGCATGATGAGGTTATCAAACCAGGTCACCGCATCGCCTTTTGTCCACAATCCGATTGCCCCGGCCTTTCTGAACAGGTTGCTTGATCCGTTCAAAAGTTTTTGCCCGTTCAGATAACCTGCGAACTCGTTGCCCCGTTGCACGATCTTCATTCCATGCCAGTCATGTTCGGACAGGCGAACATGGGTGGAGGCAAGCTCCTGACGGGCGCCGTTTCTGACAAAATAAATAGCAAAATTGCTTTCAAGCGGATCAAAGCGGGCAAGATAATAATTGCTCTTGTCCTGCAAGCGCCACACAATGCCCCCGCCTTGGTTGTTTTCTCCCCCAACAGCACGGAATTGCACTTCGATTTCCCCGTTGTGAAATGAAGAACCCTCAAGCCAAACAAGATTAAAGGTGCGCCCGAACAAACCAAACAAGCCCCCATCGCTGGGGTTTGCCATGGCCAGAACCTGATTAAAGCTCGCGCGATCTTCTTCGCGCACCACCTGCCAGATTCCGGGGTCCGAAGGGTTCTGCTCAATGCCGGTTTGCCAGTTGGCCGGCGCATCCCCCAATTCATATTCATCAAAAGTCCACAAAATATTTCCAAGGCCAATGTAGGTGCTGGGGGTGCTGTTTGCTGTGATATTTTGGCCAAATACTGCCTGACCGCCCCAAACCACAGCCCCCCATATTGCAAAAACACGCACAACAGGCCTCAGGCTGAAACTGTTTTTCCATAAACGTGCGAACATTTGCATTAGAGAATTCCCAAATATGTAGTAAGCCAAGTAGAACGCACAGACTACCGCAATAAACAAATTTCAAACAACCTGTATTCCCGGATTTTTCAATGGCTCAGATAATAAAATTAGGCACAGAACGCAAAAAACGTGCGCGGGCGGAAAAAGAACGAACGGCACAAAGCAATCGGGTCAAATTTGGCCGAACCGGTTCACAAAAAAAGCTCGAAAAGACGAAAACTAAAAAGGCAAAAGCCTTTCTGGACGCACACAAGGTTTCAAAAGACTGATTTGAAGCCACAACTTTTATCTGGATGAAAAAAATGAAAAGCATCTGTATTTTTTGCGGCTCCCGCCCCGGCAACACCCCTGTTTTTGCCGATGCTGCCCGTCATGTTGGTGCGACACTTGCCCGCCGTGGCATCAATTTAGTCTATGGGGGCGGGCATGTTGGCCTGATGGGGATCACCGCTAATGCAGCCCTTGCAAATGGGGGCAGGGTTTATGGGGTAATCCCTGAAGTTCTGGCCGACAAAGAATTGGCCCATCCAAATCTCACGGAATTGTTTGTCGTTAAGAACATGCACGAGCGAAAAACGAAAATGGCAGAACTGGCCGACGGTTTTATTGCACTGCCGGGCGGGGCAGGGACCATGGAGGAAATTTTTGAACAGTGGACATGGCTACAACTTCGAATCCACGACAAACCCGGCGCCTTTCTTGATGTGGATGGATTTTATCAACCCCTGAACCAAATGATACAATCAATGGTCGCGCGGGATTTTTTAAGTATTGAGCATGCCACAATGGTGAACTTTTCCCCCTCGATTGAAGACTTGCTTGAAGCCTTTAATCGTTTTAAGGCTCCCACACCCAAGTGGGAAAATCTGGCGGGATAGAATTTGCCCCCGAAACTGCGTAAAGTGATGTCAAAGAACACGCGTGAGAAATGCAAATGTATCTTAATCCACGGCATACCCAAATCGTTGAATCCGCAAAAATTTCAGGGCGCGTCAGTGTTGATGACCTCGCCGTTCGATTTAATGTGACCCCCCAGACAATTCGCAAAGACCTCAATGATTTATGCCGCGCCCGTATCCTGTCACGCATTCATGGGGGAGCAGTATTCCCCTCCGGCACCGAGAATATGGAATATGAGCAACGCCGCCTGATATCAGAAACAGAAAAGCGCGATATTGGCCGTGCCGCCGCCGAACTCATTCCCGACAATGCATCCCTTTTTATCAATATCGGCACCACAACCGAAGCAGTCGGCCATGCTTTGCTGCAACGCGCCAGGCTGATGGTCATCACCAATAATATCAATGTTGCCAATCGGTTGCGGGTATATCCGCAATTTGAAGTCATTATTGCCGGCGGCGTTGTGCGCGCTTCAGACGGGGGGATTGTCGGGGAGGCGGCGGTGGATTTCATGCGCCAGTTTTCGGTGGATTATGCCATTATTGGTGTGTCCGCCATCGACCAGACCGGCGCTTTGCTGGATTATGATTTTCGCGAAGTGAAAGTCGCCCGCGCCATTATTGAAAACGCCCGTCATGTGATTTTGGTGGCCGACAGCACAAAAACCGAACGCACCGCCCCGGTTCGCATTGCCCATATTTCTCAGATGAGCACCTTTGTAACCGACACCTGCAAAAGCGAAGAATTGCGCAAAATCTGCGCTGACAATGAAGTGAACCTCATTGAGACTACCACATAACGAAACTATCCCATGACTGGTTGTCGGGAAAAATCAACGCCACTATGAACCGCTGCAATTGACTTCAAATTCGCGCTATCGGCATTGAAACTACCGTTTCCCGCCCCATATATGACCCAATTGTCAAATCCGGCATTCTTTAGGACAGATTGACTCCGCAAGCATGCCGCAACTCAAAAGAATGGACACAAAAATGAGTACACATATTGGCTCGACAGCTCCCGATTTCACTGCAGAAACCACCAACGGAAAAATCAACTTTCACGATTGGATTGGTAATTCCTGGGTATTTTTCTTTTCTCATCCCGCCGATTTCACACCGGTTTGCACCACCGAAATGGGCAGGACAGCACAATTGGCCGACCAGTTTGCTGCGCGAAATACCAAGCCCATCGGTTTGTCCACCGACACCGTGGATGAACATTTCACCTGGATCAAGGATGTAAACGACACCCAGAATACGGAACTGAAATTCCCCATCATTGCCGATAAGGATTTGAGAATTGCGCGGCTTTACGACATGATTCACGATGATGAAAGCACAACCCAGGCCGTGCGGTCCGTGTTCATCATTGATCCCGACAAAAAGATTCGTCTCACCATGACCTACCCGATGAATGTGGGGCGCAACTTTGATGAAATTTTGCGGGTTATTGATG
>WFOP01000173.1 GCA_015487985.1 Hyphomicrobiales bacterium | reverse complement strand
GGTATAAGAAGTGCCAAAGTCCCCCTGAAGCAGCCCGAAAATCCAGGACAGATAACGCTCCCACAAGGGCAGATTCAGGCCCAACTGCTCACGCAGCGCCTCCACCGCTTCGGGCGAGGCCTCAAACCCCATCATGAATTGGGCGGGGTCCCCCGGCACCACCTCAACAACAAAGAATATCACAAAACTGGCTGCAATCAACGTCAGCAAAAGTGAGATCAGTCGTTTGAGAATGAAAACCAGCATTAAAGAACTTCTGCCATTCCGGGGTAAAAAAAAGGGGCCAGTTTCCCGGCCCCTCAACTAACTTTTGGGCGTAACTCAGTCAGACCAGAAAACGCCGGTCATATCGTTGGCCTGAGTTGGAGAGTTCTCCCACAACCCGTTGATCTTGGAATTTGCCACACCGGTTTTGGCCAGCTGAAACAGATATCCGTTCACATAGTCATCCGCGATATGTTTCTGCGCCTTTTGGATCAACAATGTGCGCGCTGCCGGGTCAGTGGTGTCGTTCAGTTCATTCATGATCGCCACCATCTCATCGGAGGAATAATTGAAATAATAATCATCCCGCACATAAATGCCGATATCAAACGGCTCGGTATGTGACACAATGGTCAGATCATAATCGCGCTGCTTGTAAACTTCATCCAGCCACTGCGCCCATTCAACATTGGTCACCTCGGTTTCAATGCCAACGGCACGCAACTGGGCGGCAATGACCTCACCCCCGCGACGGGCATAAGAGGGGGGCGGCAGTTTCAAACGCAAAGTCAGGTCTGTAATGCCCGCCTCGGCCAGCAATGCCCGCGATTTGTCCGGGTCATAATCAGATTGCGCGGTCAAATCCACATAGTTGGGATTGGAAGGATTAAAATGGGTGCCGATGGGGGTGCCATAACCAAACATTGCCCCATCAATAATTGCCTGCCGGTCAATGGCATGGGCAATGGCTTTGCGCACCCGGATATCATCAAGGGGCGGGTTGGCGTTGTTGGTGGAAAGAATCGTCTCCCCTTCCGTTGCCCCCACAACCACGGAAAATCTGGGGTCCGCATCAAGTTGCGCCAGCGTTTCAGGTGCGGGGAAGTTGGGGAATGCATCCACATCTTCCGCCATCATCGCAGCAAACGCCGCCGTTGGATCAGCGATGAACTTGAACGTCACCTGATCCAGCGCCACAGGGTTACCCCAATAGCCCTCATACTTACTCAGCTCCACCCGGTCCCCCTGCACCCAGTCGTCAAACTTGAACGGGCCGGTGCCAATGGGATTGGTGGCATTGTCCGCCGCGCTCTCAGGGGCAACGATCACCGCATCGCCCTTGGCCATCTGGAACAAAAACAAACCGTCAGGCTTGGTCAGCGTAACGCGCACGGTATTGGCATCGAGTACTTCCACCGTGTCAATGCCCTCAAAAATATTCTTCTTGGCATTGGTTGAATCTTCGGCCCGCGCCCGATCAAGGGAAAACTTTACATCCTGGGCATCAAACGTGGTGCCATCGTGAAAAGTGACCCCCGAAGGCAGATTAAAGGTATAAACCAGCCCGTCGTCCGAAATATCCCAGCTTTGTGCCAAGGCGGGAATGACTTCCCCCGAACTGTTAAACCGCGTCAGCCCCTCAAAAACATTGGCATAAACCACTTCATCAATGGCCGCCGCAGCGCCCGCTGTGGGGTCAAGGTTGGGCGGCTCAAGCACCATGCCAACGTTGATATCTGTTCTTGCCGCCATCGCCGGCGTCAGGCTCGTTGCCAGCAGCAAGGCCGCGCCAACCAGTGCCAAATAGCTTGGTTTTTTCATAATTTGCTTCCCTTCAATATCGGGGTCTGATGCCCCGGTTGCAAAACGTAATGTAAAGTCTAGTCAGTTTTCTCCAGCAGGTCAAAAAGCGTCAGCGCCATCACTTGCGCACTTTGTACCATGTCATCCACCCCCACATATTCATCCGGTTGATGCGCCAGATCCAGAATGCCCGGCCCATAGGCAATACAGTTTTTCATCTTCCCGATCCGGTCAATATGCTTTTGGTCATAGGTCCCAGGCGACACGACATAACTCGGCTCAACCCCCAGCACATCTTCAATCGCCTGCGCCACACGGGTCACAACCGGCGCATCCTTTTGTGTCATTGTGGGGGCAACCTGCCACATTTCATTGAGCTTGTAGTCAAATTTAGGGCGTTCCGATTTCACCTTTTCCAACAGGTCCACCACTTCCTGGCGCACCTGATCGGGCTTTTCTTCAATCAGGTAGCGCCGGTCAATAATCATGCGGCAACTGTCGGGCACAATGGCGGCGGGAAACCCGGTAAAACCTTCTTCGGGTTCTTCAAGCCCGCCATGAAACGAATTCAAATTCATTGTGGACTGTCTGGCCCCCGCTGGCACCACCGGCATTGAAGTGGTACGTTTGGCAAGCGCCGGAAAAAGACTTTCCTCCATTTCATGCACCACCGCCCCCATGTGGCGCACCGCGCAATCGCCTAAAAACGGCATGGAACCATGGGCAATATGCCCTTTGGTTTCAATTTCCGCCCACCACACGCCACGATGTCCAAGACAAATCCGGTCCTTGTTCAAGGGTTCGGGGATAATCACATGCTGAACTTTTTCAGGCGTGAAATAACCTTTTTCCGCCAGATAGGCGACGCCACCAAACCCGCCGGTTTCTTCGTCCGCCGTCCCCGAAATTTCGATGGCTCCGGCATAATCGGGCACAAGCGCAATAAACACCTCCGCAGCAATGATCGAGGCCGCCAGCCCCCCCTTCATATCGCAGGTGCCGCGCCCATAGATTTTACCGTCGCGCAACTCCCCGCCAAACGGGTCAAAGCTCCAGTCGTTCCCGACCTCCACCACGTCGATATGTGAATTGAAATGTACACATTCTCCGCCGGTTATGCCCTCGCGGCGCGCAACAATGTTCCAGCGTGGATATTTTTGACTGTCCCCGGGCGTATCCAAAGCACGTATCAGCTCGGTTTCAAAACCGGACTTTTTCAACCGCCGCTCAAGATATTCGCAAATCTCAAGATATCCGTGCCCGGGCGGGTTCAGCGTGGGCATGCGCACCAAATCCTGCGTCAAGGCAATCAGGTCATCCCGACGCCCTTCGATTTCATCCCGGATTTTCTGTTTTAATGGATGCAATTCTCACCACCACAAATCTCATACCAATCAACTGCCAGAGTGTGAGAGTGTGCCTGTGTGAAACCCATGTCAACATAATTCAACTCGTCAGATTGCCCCCTGGCCCGGTCAAACAAAATGCCGCGCCCGAACATTCGCTCCGGCACGGCATCAATAAATCGGTTTCAAATCCGGCTAAATCCGTTTAATCCAGATTTTTCAACAGGTTTTGTGGTGAAGAATTGCCATATGGGTCATCCCCGGCATTATCGCAAAAACCGTCCTCTTCGAACCATTTTTCAACAATCCCGTCATTGACAATCGCCGCATAGCGCCATGAACGCATGCCAAATCCAAGATTGTCCTTGGCCACCAGCATGCCCATTTTACGAGTGAATTCCCCTGATCCATCGGGAATGAGTTTGACATTTTTCAGCCCCTGAGATTTGCCCCAGGCGTTCATCACAAAAGTATCGTTGACCGAAATGCAATAGATTTCATCAATGCCTTTGGCGGCAAATTCATCCGCCAGCTTTTCAAAATCGGGCAATTGAAACGTTGAACATGTTGGCGTGAACGCCCCCGGCAGGGAGAACAAAACTACCCGTTTGCCGGCAAAATAATCATCGCTTGTTTTATCTTCCCAGCGAAACGGATTGTCCCCACCAATGTTTTCGTCGCGCACGCGTGTGTGAAAAGTGACCTGTGGAACCTTGCGCCCGATCATTGTAATTTCTCCAGTATATATATGTTTGTGAATTGAACTTGGAATTGTTCTAAGCACAATTCCTGCGCGAGAAAAGACTTTTCTGCACGTTCATCACATATTATTGGCGTTATCATTTTACCGGATTGCCTGTTCGGTTTCAGGGTCAAAATAACAGATACTGTCCCCCTGAATTTTCAACCCCAGGGCCTGCCCCACATGGACTTTCTGCCGCCCGCTCAACCGGGCCAAAAAGGCCTCTTCCCCCAATTCAAGGGTTACATATATGTCAGAGCCGGTATGCTCCAGATTTTTGACCACAAGGGTTAAATCCCCCGCACCCGTCTTTGGCACGCTCAGGGTTTCAGGCCGTATCCCCACAATGATATTTTTACCATCAAACCCCTTCAGGCCATCGGGCACGGATTTGCCCACCAGTGAAACTCCACCACCAAAATCAAAGCTCACTTTTGCTTTTTCAACCCGCACCTTTGCCCCGACCAGATTCATGGGTGGTGACCCCATAAAATCGGCGACAAACAAATTGGCAGGGCGATTATAAATCTCATTCGGGGTGCCGTTTTGTTGAATTTCCCCGTCCCTGAGCACCACAATACGGGTGCCCAGCGTCATGGCTTCCACCTGATCGTGGGTAACATACACAATCGAGGCCCCCAACCGCTGGTGCAGCGAACGGATTTCGCCGCGCATCTCCACCCGCAATTTTGCGTCAAGATTGGACAGGGGCTCATCGAACAAAAACAACTCCGGGTCCCGCACCAGTGCCCGCCCCATGGCCACCCGCTGGCGTTGCCCGCCCGACAATTGCCCCGGTTTGCGATCAAGCAATGGCTCAATCTGCAAAATTTTGGCCACCTGAGCGGTTTTGGCTTCGCTTTGATCTTTGGGCACCTTGCGCACCTTCATGCCAAAAGCGATATTTTGCGCCACCGTCATGCTGGGATAAAGCGCATAGGATTGAAAAACCATCGCGATATTTCGCTCCCGGGGGGGCGATTGGGTAACATTGCGCCCCCCGATAAAAACGGCACCCCCGCTCACCTCCTCAAGGCCCGCAATGCAATTGAGCAAAGTGGATTTGCCGCAACCCGATGGTCCCACCAGCACCAGAAAATCCCCTTTTTCCATGCTGACACTGATGGATTTGAGCACATCAACGCTGCCAAAACTCTTTTTCAGCTCCACCACATCAAGGGCTTTTGCCTCAGGGGCGTCCTGTACCTCAAAGGCGTCTT
>WFOP01000172.1 GCA_015487985.1 Hyphomicrobiales bacterium | reverse complement strand
CTTTAATGTATCGTACAGGTGTGCCCCATCGACATTGGAAACATAGTGCAACCGCAAATCGGTGGTGCAATAGGGCGCAAGGGCAGCGGTCGCCATTGCAGGCCCCAGATCCGAGCCGCCAATGCCAATGCTGATAACATCGGTAAAGGACTGCCCGTTGCTGCCACGGATTTCCCCGGATCGCACCCGGGTCACAAAGGTATTGATTTGCTCAAGTACCGCCCGGATTTGCGGCATTACGTCCCGACCATCCACCAGAACCGCATTTTTACCCTGATAGCGCAAAGCCATATGCTGAACAGCCCGGTTTTCCGTAAAGTTTATTGGCTTGCCCGCCCACATGGCATCTCGTTTTTCTTCCACATCAGCGGCGCGGGCTAAAGTGAATAATGATGCCATTACATCATCGTCAATCAGATTTTTAGAGTAATCCAGCAACAAGTCATCATAAGAGATTGAAAATGCATCAAACCTTTTATCATCTGATTCAAACAGTTCGCGCAGATGCGTGCGCTTCAGCCGATCTTTATGGGCGAGCAATCGCATAAATATCGAATCTATTTCAGACGCACTCATCAAGCGTTCCCTTTTGCTTTCCACAATTAAAGAACAGCAATATCTCCCGCCGCCCAACCTGCACGGGTATCTGCCGCAAATTCTGCAAATCGGCCTTGTTCTATCGCAATCCGCATCCCGGACATCAGTTCCTGATAGTATGCCAGATTAATCTGAGATAAAATCATTGCACCTAAAATTTCTTCTGTTTTGGTCAAATGATTGAGATACGCGCGAGAAAATCGCGTGCAATTGGGATTTGATGACTGTTCGTCCAGTGGCCGGGGATCGTCTTTGTGGCGTGCGTTTTTCAGGTTTATCACCCCAAATCTGGTATGGGCATGGCCATGACGCCCGGCACGGGTGGGATGCACACAATCAAACATGTCAATGCCGCGCTCCACCGCCCCCAACAAGTCATCCGGCTTGCCAACGCCCATGAGATAACGGGGTTTATCATGGGGCAAATGGGGTGTGATTTCATCAAGTACTGAAAACATCACTTCCTGGGGTTCCCCTACGGCAAGTCCGCCCACGGCATATCCATGAAATCCGATATCCACCAGCCCGGCCGCTGATCTGGCGCGCAAATCATTGTTGTCGCCCCCCTGCACAATGCCGAACAAAGCGCGGCCCGGGGCATTGTCAAATTCTGTTTTTGAACGTTCAGCCCAGCGCAAAGACAATTGCATGGCGCGTTCAATTTCTTCATTTTCGGCCGGCAGGCGAATACATTCGTCCAACTGCATGATGATATTGGAATCAAGTTTCTTCTGGATTTGAATCGAACGCTCCGGGGTCAATTCATAGGCCGTACCATCAATATGGGAGCGGAATGTCACCCCGCTTTCGTCAAGCTTGCGCAAATTGGCCAATGACATGACCTGAAAGCCGCCGCTGTCTGTAAGAATCGGCAATTGCCAATCCATAAAATCATGTAATCCGCCCAGATTTTCAATTCGTTCGGCACCGGGGCGCAACATAAGGTGATATGTGTTGCCCAGCAGAATTTCCGCACCAGTCTGGCGCACCTGTTCGGGATACATGGCCTTGACCGTTGCAGCGGTGCCAACGGGCATAAAGGCCGGGGTTTGAATATCCCCGCGTGGCGTACGCATAACGCCACGGCGCGCATTCCCGCTCTGGTGGGTTTTCTCAAAAGTGAAATCAGGAATCACACATTCGCCTGTTGCACAGTGTTCAGTTTGATTTTTTGACATATTGGGCACTTTGACTATTTGCAAAAAGGTGCATGTTATGAATTGGGTGATCGGGCAAGCAAAGACGCATCCCCATAAGAATAAAACCGGTATCGCTCGCCAATAGCATGGGCATAGGCCTGTTTCATGGTTTTTGTGCCGGAAAACGCACTTACAAGCATAAACAGGGTTGAGCGCGGCAGGTGAAAATTGGTCAATAGCATATCAACGACCCCGAATTTATACCCCGGGGTAATGAAAATGTCCGTATCCCCGGAGAAGGCCTCCAGTTCACCGGTTTTCAGGCAGGCGGACTCAAGGATTCTCAAACTTGTGGTGCCCACCGCAACCACCCTGCCCCCGTTCCTTTGCGCATTTTTAATGCGCTGGACACTGGCGTTGCCGACCTCGCCCCATTCCGCATGCATTTTATGGTCTTTGGTGTCATCAACCTTGACCGGCAAAAAAGTTCCCGCCCCGACATGCAGGGTTACGCGCTCCACAATCACCCCGTTCTGCTCCAGCGTTTCAAGCAATTCAGGGGTAAAGTGCAGCCCGGCAGTTGGCGCCGCCACCGCACCGTCAAACCTGGCAAACATTGTTTGATAGTCTTGCCGGTCGCGGGGTTCAATGGCCCGTTTTGAGCCGATATAGGGGGGCAACGGCATTGCCCCGTGGGATTTTATGGCTTCATCAAGAAATGCCCCGGAAAGCTCAAAAGCCAAATTGACCTGCCCCCCCTCAAGGATTTCAGTAACGATGGCTGCAAATGAATCCGCAGCGCAGGCGCGATCACCGGGCGCACCAAAAACAACCTTATCTCCGACTTTGAGTCGTTTGGCCGGGCGGGCAAATGCGGCCCAGGTCTGCCCATCAATGCGCTTGTGCAGGTTAAAGCTGATGTTGGCCTGATATTGTTCGCGATGACGAATGCCCGACAATTCGGCAGGAATTACCCGCGTATCATTGACC
>WFOP01000171.1 GCA_015487985.1 Hyphomicrobiales bacterium | reverse complement strand
TTCTTCCAGCTTGGCGATGGTGTTTTGTGCCTCGGCCCGATCATTTTCAGCCCGGGAGCGAAATTCCAGTTCAATTTCATTGCGCCGGCGAATAAACTCACTGAGCCCGGAGCGGAATTGGGGGATTTGATATTCCAGATCATCCAATTGAGTTTGAATTTTTTGCAATTGGGTTTCCCGGTCAAGCAAAGAATTGCGCGATGCGGCGCCTGATTGCACCAGACCGCGCAGGCTTTGAACGGTTTGTTCCATCAGTTCATATTCGCGACGCTTGTTTATCAGTCGGGTCTCGCGTTCTGACAGGCCAAGGCTTTGCTGACGTGCCTGATCTGTTACGATCAGCAATTGTTCCTCTAAATTGGCTTTGCGACGATTAAATATCTGGGTTTCTGAATTCACCAGGTCAGCGCCCGGTTGGGGCACCATGTTATCCAATACAAAATTATCAAGGCCTCTGGCCTCGGCATCCAGACGGGCCATCCGAACTCGCTGGGCCAGCAGTTCAAGTTTTATTTGTTCAAGTTCGGCCAGATTAAAGCTGTTTTCAACTTTAACCAGCACATCTCCCTTCTCCACATATTCTCCCTCCTGTACCAGAATCTGGGAGATAATGCCTCCTTCCATATGTTGAATGTTCTGGTTTTGCTCAATGGGAATAACGCGCCCACTGGCCCGGGTAACTTTATCAATGGAAGTTAAAGAGGCCCAGGTGAAGAATGCAAAAAAACCCACAATAACCACGGTAATGAACATGGCATTGGCACTTTGGCCGATGGAATCCACCTGGCGGGGAAAAATACCCTCCGTCCGGGACACAGGCAGGTTGCCTGAATGGTTATGTATTGGTGTGATGCTCATTTGGTTTCATTTCGCTCTTTCTCAAAGCTCTAAATATTCACCTATTTATTAGCAGTTAAGGTTAACCAATTGTTTAAGGGAGTTGTCTTAAAAAGCTAGGGAAAGTGCCTAGAAAGGCTTGAACGCGTGTCTGAAATCAAATGGCCGAATAAATCAGGTGATCTTGCGCCTGAAAAAAAACCGGAAATAGAGCCTGTTGTGGTTTTGCATGCACGGGATCTGGATCGGCGGCTGCGTGGTGAATTCACAGAAAAAACCTCGAGCCCCGAACCTGTTTTGCCAGATAATGTTTCAAGCCACAAAAGCCAAAACACGCCCGCTTCAGTACAGTTATCCGGCATGTCGCTTGTTTCTGCCTTAAGAGACGTTTGTGCACCTTTGTCCAGAAATACAGCCCCATCCGTGCGCGTATTGGAGGCTCATTACGGGGCAAACCCGAGTGAGGGAAATCTGACAATTCTGGGGCGTGAACTTGGTGCGGAACTGGTGTTGAAACACACCTCGGCACGCAAGTTGAAACGGGCGGCAATGCCGTTTGTTTGTATCCTTGAAGATCAAAGTGCGATTGGGGTGCTGGGAAAGAATGCTGCGGGAAACTGGATTTGTCAAACTGCCGAGGGAAAAATTGCGGTCGATGCGAAGAACCTGATAAAGCAGGCCACGGGTACTTTTATCAGGGTAAAGCGGGCGCAGGGGGAAGGGAACACCTCTGATAGCCAGAGAGGGGTCAATGAAGGGGGGACTTCACACGGGGTGCATCCGGGAGAATTGTTGAAGCGTTTTGCGACGCTGGTATTTGAGAATCGCGGGGCCGAGCTTGCTCAACTTTGGGTTGCTGCGGGGTTGAGTAATCTGATTTTGATCGCATTGCCCCTTTTTATCACTATTGTTTATGATCGGGTAATTCCCCATGGGGCTTTTGAAACGCTGGCTGCCCTGACTATCGGGGTTGTGTTGATTTTTCTGATTGATATTGGTTTGCGGGCAACGCGAATAAATCTGCTTGAGTCTATTGGTGTGGGCACAAGCCTGAAGTTGCAAACCCTGTTTTATCGTAAATTGCTTTGTGCACCGTTGGGAAAAAGCCAAAAATCATCCTCCGGGGTCTCCGCTCTTTTGGCGGAAGTGGATCATGTGGCCCTGTCTGTTCCATCCTTGTTTGCCGGGTTGCTGGCTGATTTGCCTTTTGTTGTTATCATGCTGGCTCTGGTTGGTTATCTGAGCGGCCCGGTGGTTTTTGCGCCGATTGTTGGCATTTTGTTCATTGTTGTGGTGAACGTGATCGGCTCAATCCGGGCGCGAAAAGCTGCGGCGGCGGCCCACGGTTTGCGGCTGAAGTTACAGGATGAAACCGTATCCAATGCAATGATGCTCCCCACAATCAAGGGAATGTGTGCTGAACAGGAACTGTTGAGCCGGTGGGAGGTCAATGCAGACGAGACGGCTTTCAAAATGAACCGGGCGCGTCAGTCGGGCGCATTTGCGGCCCAAACCGCGTTGGTGATTACTCAACTGATTATTGCTTTTACCATTGTCATCGGCGCATTCCAGATCAATGCCGGCGTGATGACGCTGGGTAATCTGGCGGCGTCGGTTTTGCTGGTGGGCCGGATATTGTCACCGGTAAGTCAGGTGGTGTCACAGGTGGGCCAGCTTAGAAATATGGGGGGTGCGCTAAAGACATTTTTCGCGGTAATCGATCAGGAAGACGAAAAGGGTGGCGATGAGGTCGGGGCTTTACAGCGTCCCTTTCAGGGGGCGGTAAAATTCAGCAATGTTTCTTTTACCTATGAGGGGGCGGCCACAAAAAGCCTCAGCGGTATCAATCTGGAAATACGACCCGGAGAACGGGTGGGGATTATCGGGCGAAACGGGTGCGGGAAATCCACTTTGCTAAAACTCATTCCGCGATTTTATGACCCGGATGAAGGCGTAATTCTCCTTGACGGGCGAAACGGGTTGCAGGTACCGCCACAATATTTGAGGCGTTCCATCGGGGTGATGTCCCAGGATACAATTCTGATGCAGGATAGTTTGAGGGCCAATATCTGTCTGGGGCTGGCAAATGTGGACCCGCAGGCGTTTGACAGGGCGGTGCGTGTTTCCGGGGTTGGCGAATTGGCGCGCAATCACCCGGAGGGGTATAGTTTGAATGTGGGACCACGCGGGGAGGCATTGTCTGGCGGGGAGCGTCAGCAGGTGGGTCTGGCGCGGGCATTTTTGCGGGATCCGACCATGATTATTCTGGATGAACCCACCTCGGCAATGGATAATACAACCGAGGGTGCACTGATTGCGGCCATGCCCGAATTTATCAAAGGGCGCACATTGGTGCTGGCCACTCATCGCACCCAAATGCTGGCATTGGTGGAGCGGATAGTTCTTATGGAAAATGGCAGAATTATTGCCGATGGTCCAAAGAATGAAGTGCTTGCAACTCTGCAGAAGGCGAGTTGATGAATCATGGCCCGACGCGCTGAACAGGAAGAAAATCACTGGCCCGGATTTGTGGATGCGCTGTCCACAATCGTGATGGTCGTGACATTCTTGCTGATCCTTCTTGTGGTGGTGATTATGGTATTATCTCAGCAGGTCAATCCTGAGGGGGGAATGCTGGAAGTCCAGGATTCTCGCGTTGAGGTTGCCAGCCTGCAACAGGAAATTGTTGAGCTGCGCGAAGCGGTGACCGAGCAGGTTGAAATTCTGCAGGAACAGGAACAGCAGCTGGAAAAAACCCAAAGCATTGTATCGCAGCAAAGCGAAGAAATTGAAGAAAAAGAACAGGAAATTTCTGAGCTTAAAAATCTGGCAGAACAAACGAGTATCAGCGATGACGGGGATGTGG
>WFOP01000170.1 GCA_015487985.1 Hyphomicrobiales bacterium | reverse complement strand
GTTCCACCGCCATGGTAAAACCGAAATTGGGAATAAACGGAAACGGGTGGGCAGGGTCCACCGCCACCGGCGTCAGCACAGGGAACAATTCCTGCCGATAGAGCTTCTTCAGATAAGAAATCTGTTTTTCACCCAAATCCTCTGCTTCATGAATAACCACATTTTTTTCCACCAGCGCCCGCCGCAATGTCTGCCAGTGGTCCTGCTGTTCAAGATGCAGATGTTGCGCCAGATTCATGATTTCTTCGAGCTGCTCGGTTGCGTTTAGTCCATCAGCGCTCAATCGTGTCGAGCCGGCCCGCTGCATCGAGAGCAACCCGGCCACCCGCACCATGAAAAACTCATCCAGATTGCTGGCGGAAATTGATACAAACCGAAGTCGTTCAAGCAGCGGATGCGCTTCGTTTCCTGCTTCCTCCAACACCCGCATATTGAACTGAAGCCATGATACCTCCCGGTTTACAAAACGCGCCGGGCTGGTGCGCAACACCGCAAGGTCGCTTTTTGACATTCGATTTTTAGACATTTTTTCCTCCCGGAAAAATCAAAATTCAGGTTCAGATTGCTTCTGTTCCGCCCGCGCCGCCAGCGCCTCTGCCGCCACCGAACGCGAAATGGGTTTCCCCCGCTTCAGTGCCAGTTTGTCCAGTGCATCCGCCAGTTCAAACACCTCGCTGGGCGAACGCTCCATGCGCGCCACCAGATAGGATATGATCGCGGGGTCCACCACCACCTGCCGGTCGTCAAACAGCTTGGCAAACATCTGGCACAGCGCCAGATCATCACTGGCCAACACGCTGAAATGCGCCGCCAGCCGCGCCCGCGATTTCACATCATCGCTGCTAAAATCCCATTCTGCAACCGGGGTACGCGCCGTCATCAATACGGGGCGGTTGTCCCGCATGCTCTGGTTCAACAGATGAAACAATGCCCGCTCATCAATCCCGCTTCGCTCCACATCATCCAGAACGATGCCATCGGTGCCACCAGCCTGGGCCAAACCTTCCACCTCGCCAGCTTCGCAAACCCGCCCCCCGCTCAATTCGCACCAAATCCGCGCCAGATGGGTTTTCCCCGATTTTGCCGGCCCGCTGACAAGTGTGAGCGGTCCGGGCCAGCGCGCCCAGTTATTGATATGATCAAACGCCAGTGTATTGGCCTCTGTCACGATAAAATCCGCCAGGGCGTGGGAGGTTTTGTAATTTAAGTCAAACACCAGTTGTTCAGGGGATTTGTCGCTATTCATTCAGCCTTGGCGTCCGGTTCTGAAACGCCCCCTTCCCCCAGATATAATTGCCCGCTTGTGTATTTTTTAATCCCGAACCGCACCAGAACCCCCAACAGTGCTACCATCGGCACGGCCAGCAACAGCCCGACAAATCCGAATATTGTACTCACCGCAAACAGGGCAAACATTAGCCATACCGGATGCACCCCGATGCTCGAGCCAACCAGTTTGGGATAAAGTATATTGCCCTCGATAAACTGGCCGATCAGAAAGATGCCCACAATAATCCCTATTTGCAGACCATCAGGCCAGTGCTGAACAATCGCCACCCCGGTGGAAAGCACAATCCCCACCAGAAAACCAACATAGGGAATAAAACTCAAAAGCCCCGCCGTCACACCGATTGCCAAACCAAAATTCAGCCCCGCCAGTGTCAGGGATATCCCGTAAAACGCCGCCAGCAACAAAATGACTGATCCCTGCCCGCGAATAACCGCCGCCATGGCCCCGTCCATATCACGCATCACGCCGCGAATTTCCTCCCGATGATCCCGTGGCAGCAACCGGTCAATCTGCTTTGTCATCCCGTCCCAGTCCAGCAACAGATAAAACGCCACCACCGGTGTCACGATCAGCAATGCCATCAGGTTGATAATCGTCAACCCGCTTTGCATCACCTGCGCGGTAAAATTCCCAAGAATATTGATCCCCCCGGCCAGCATTTCCGCCAGACCGTTTTCAAACTGCGCCGCCCGCTCTTCCCCAAGCCATTCATAAAGATCAGGAACTTTTTCGCTCACCACGCTTTGCAACTGGTTGATATAGCCGGGCAGCCCTTGTGCCAGCCCGATGGCCTGCTGCACGATTGAAGGTACCAGAAGGAAAAACGCCAGGATCACCACCGCCAGCATGACAGACATCACAACACTGGTGGCCCAAAACCGGTTAAACTTCCATTTTTCCAACAGGTCTGCCGCCGGATCCAGCAGATAGGCCAGCGCCATTCCCACCACAAAAGGCAACAATATCCCCCTGAAAAGCCAAAGAATCAGGAAACTTATCAGAAAAAAACCACCCCAGAAGACCAGCTGTTTTTGCATCGTCATTATATTGCACCCTTGCATGGAGAGGTTGGAGTAGGTAACAGCAAAAAAATAAGGTCCCCGGGGGAAATAATCAACAGGGGAAAAATCAACACATTGCACATCATTATGTGTCAATAATTGAGAAAAATATACCATGGCCTCAAAACAAAACCCGCCACGCAAAAACACACCACAGGAAAACGCCCTTTCCTACAAACAGGCCGGGGTGAATATTGACGCGGGCAACGCACTGGTCGAGGCAATCAAGCCCGCCGTTCGTGCCACCCGGCGGTCCGGGGCGGATGGAAAAATCGGCGGCTTTGGCGGCCTGTTCGACCTTAAGGAAACAGGATTTGTTGACCCGGTGCTGGTGGCGGCCAATGACGGGGTGGGCACAAAGCTGCGCATTGCCATTGAAGCAGACAATCACAAGAGCGTGGGCATTGATCTGGTGGCCATGTGCGTCAACGACCTGATTGTTCAGGGGGCCGAGCCGCTGTTCTTTCTGGATTACCTCGCCACCGGCGCCCTCAACGTAGCTCAAGCAACCACAGTGATTGAAGGCATTGCCACGGGGTGCAAACAGGCAAACTGCGCCCTGCTGGGGGGCGAAACCGCCGAAATGCCCTCCATGTATCACAATAAGGATTATGATCTGGCAGGCTTTGCGGTAGGCGCAGTGGAACGCAACGCCCTCCTGCCCTCATCAGACATAAACGAAGGCGACATACTGGTGGCGCTGGCCTCCTCGGGGGTGCATTCAAACGGCTTTTCTCTGGTGAGGAAAATTGTTGAACTCTCCGGCCTGAACTATGCGGATCCCGCCCCCTTTGCCCCTGAGCAAACTTTGGGGGCGGCCCTGCTCACCCCAACGCGCATCTATGTAAAGCCGCTTTTGTCGGCCCTCCAATCCGCCCACCCCATCAAGGCGCTGGTTCACATTACCGGCGGCGGGTTTATCGAAAACATTCCGCGTATTTTGCCCGACACCCTTGCCGCCACTCTTGATTTAAGCACCATTGATGTCCCCCCCGTTTTCCCATGGCTGGCCAGAACCGGCGGCGTAAACACCAAAGAAATGCTGCGCACCTTTAATTGCGGCGTCGGCATGATTGCCATTATCAACAAAGACGATGCCGGCGCACTGCTG
>WFOP01000169.1 GCA_015487985.1 Hyphomicrobiales bacterium | reverse complement strand
GATACATCCATCCTCCTCAACCATCATCAATTCCACGGCGGCCTGAGCGCTGGTGGAAAAGAAAATACCTGTGAGTACCAGCAAAATAGCGGCGGCGCGTTCCAAGAATTTCGTGGCATGTTTGAACATATTCAAGTATCATAATGTGTAACGGCGTAAATTTCAAGGGAAGTAAATATGCTCGATATTTCGTTTTTAGGCGCCGCAACTGCCGGGATATTGTCGTTTTTTACTCCCTGTGTGCTGCCCATGGTGCCGTTTTACCTGTGCTATATGGCGGGTATTTCGATGAACGAATTGCGCGGTGAAGACACTATTTCCCCCACCATGCAGCGCCGCCTGGTGATTTCGTCGGTGTTTTTTGCCCTGGGGGTAACCTCGATTTTTATGTTGATGGGGCTGGGGGCTACCAGTATCGGGCAGGTGTTTGGCCAGTGGCGTCAGCCACTCTCCTATTTGTCGGCAGCGGTATTGTTTGCCTTTGGTCTGCATTTTTTGGGGGTTGTTCGCATTCCCCTGCTTTATCGCGAGGCGCGGTTTCAGGGGGGCGATGCGCCAAAAACCCTGGCCGGGGCCTATGTGATGGGGCTGGCATTTGGCTTTGGATGGACCCCGTGTGTGGGGCCGGCGCTGGCGTCGATTTTGATGATTGCCAGCGGTTTTGGAGATATCTGGAAGGGGGCTGCGTTACTTGGGGTTTATGGATTGGGCATGACGGCGCCGTTTATCATTGCCGCCCTGTTTGCCAAGCCGTTTTTGAACTGGATGCAAAAACACATGAAATATGCCGCCCATGTGGAAAAGGCGATGGGAGTAATGCTGATTTTATTTGCGGTCCTGATCGCCACCAATTCCATCAACCTGATTGCCCAGTGGATGATTGAAACATTTCCCGCTTTTACACAATTTGGATAATTGGATAACAGGAGAAACCGATATGACCCGGATTTTTACATTTTTAGCTTTGGTGTTTTTATGGACACCGGCCTTTGCCGTGCCGCTGGGGGATGATGGCATGCACAAGGCGGTGTGGATGCAGGATACATTCAAGGACCTGCGTGAAGACCTTGCCGAAGCCAATGCCACCGGCAAGAGGTTGATGATTCTCGTAGAGCAGCGCGGGTGTATCTATTGCACAAAAATGCATGAGGAGATTTTTCCAATCCCTGAAATTGATGCCTATATAAAAGAGAATTTCTTTGTGGTTCAGCTCAATATGTTCGGGGATGTGGAGGTTACCGATTTTGACGGCGCGACCTTGTCGGAGAAAGAAATGGTGCGCCGGTGGGGCGTGATGTTTACGCCCACAATGATTTTCTATCCCAAAGAAGTGCCGGAGGGGGCCTGGGGGCAGGGGGCTGCAGCTGCCGTAATGCCGGGGGCATTTGATCGCTGGACGACATTCAACATGTTCAACTGGATCGTTGAAGAGGGATATAATGGCGAGGAGGTTTTTCAAAAATACCACGCCAGAATGCTGAACGAACGTGGCATTATTGAATAAATGGAACTGCGACACTATGCCCACAAATTCAAATATTTGAATTTGTGATTGTCAGGTGTGACTTTCTCGTGCTAGCGTGATTGTGATGAATTTCTTGATCTAGGGAGGGCTCATGAAACGTTCAGTATCAATTTTGATCGCCGTACTTGCTACAGGTGGCATTGCACTGGGGCAGGGTATGTCACCTGCGGATGTGTCATATGATGAATATGGCGCGGTTGAGGTGTCGCTTAGCGGCCAGCCGGGCAATGCCGAAGCGGGTGAAAAAATAATGACCACGCGCGGCAAGGGCAATTGCATTGCCTGCCACCAGGTAGACGCTTTGGCGGAATATCCTTTTCATGGTGAAGTGGGCCCCCCGCTTAACGGGGTGGCTGACAGGTATACCGAGGCGGATCTTCGGGGTATTGTTGCCAATGCCAAGATGACATTTGAGGGGAGCATCATGCCCGCCTTTTTCAAAAATTCAGGATATATTCGCCCCGGCATTGCCTATACGGGCAAGGCCGCCGGACCGGGCGATTTGTTTCCAATTCTAACAGCTCAGGAAATTGAAGACGTTGTCGCCTATTTGCTGACCCTTAAAGAATAGTGCGCGACAAAGAGAGAGGAAGTTTGATGAAAATCACTCGCAGAGAAACATTGATGTTGGCTATGGGGGCTGCTGCGGCGGCGATGATCCCGAGTGCGGCATCGGGTGCTGCAATAGATGATGCTATTGCCCTGTTTACAGGCGGCGCCACACCGGGGGAGGGTGGTGTTACCCTGGTTGCCCCTGAAATTGCTGAAAACGGCAATACTGTACCAATCGAGGTTTCGGCGCCGGGCGCTGTTGCCATTGCGGTATTTGCCCAGAAAAATCCGTTGCCTGATGTGGCGTCCTTCAAGTTCGGCCCGTTGGCGGGCGCACAAAGAGCGGCGACACGCATTCGGCTTTCGGGAACGCAGGACATTGTTGTGGTTGCGCAAATGGCGGACGGCAGTTTTGTTCAGACCTCGCAAGAGGTGAAGGTTACTATCGGCGGCTGCGGCGGCTAAGGGAGGAAGAAAAATGGCAGAAAATGTAAAGCCCCGCGTGCGTGTCCCACGGACAGCCTCAGCGGGAGAAGTGATTACCCTGAAAGCCCTGATCAGCCACAAGATGGAATCAGGTCAGCGCAAGGATGGGGACGGGAACACGATTCCACGCTCGATCATCAACCGGTTCACCTGTGACTTTAATGGTGAAAATATAATTGATGCGACTTTTGGGGGGGCGGTTTCAACCAATCCATTCATGGAATTTGAAGCCAAGGTGCCCGAATCGGGGACGTTTCTTTTCACCTGGTATGATGATGACGGGTCGGTTTACGAGGAATCAAAAGAAATCGCCGTATCATAATAATTAGGCGTTTCACTTGGGAGGGAAAAACATGATTAAACGT
This sequence comes from Hyphomicrobiales bacterium, assembly GCA_015487985.1. Lineage (GTDB taxonomy): Bacteria > Pseudomonadota > Alphaproteobacteria > Rhizobiales > Devosiaceae > DROE01. Next base: position 7,972 of record WFOP01000169.1, on the reverse strand, counting down.
GCACTCACGGGGGCTGTTTGCGTTGCTACGCTTGTGGCCGGAGCCTTTGTTGGCATGAATGCTGTTGCTGATGAACACGCGAACCTGATCGTCAATGGCGAGATTGAAATGGTTGTGCGGACCGAAGCGCCAGAGCATATGGAAAATGTCGATACGATTTATTCAGGCTGGGTGTATCGGGCGACTGAAACACAGGCTTTGCAAATGGATGATTTTGATAATCCGGGCATGCTCTGGGTGGATCAGGCGGCAGAATATTTCGAAACCGCTCAGGGACCTGAGGGTCGATCATGTCAGGATTGTCACGAAAGTCCTGAAGCTCTTGCCGGGGTGCGCGCTGTTTATCCCAAATGGGATGAGGAACGCGGCGTTGTTCAAACCCTTGAAAACCAGATCAATGAATGTGCCACCGAGCGTATGGGGCTTGAGCCTTTGAAATATACCGGAAGTGAAATGGTAAATATGTCCGCACTGCTGGCATCCGTTTCACGGGGCATGCCGATTAATGTGGCCATTGACGGGCCGGCGCGGGAAACATGGGAGCTGGGCAAGGAACTCTATTATCAGCGAACCGGGCAGCTTGAATTGAGCTGTGCGAATTGTCACGAAGACAATTATGGCAACCGTATCCGCTCTGACATGCTTAGTCAGGGCCAGATCAACGGGTTCCCGGTCTATCGTTTGAAAAACGCCAAGTTGAACGCTGTTCATTCACGGTTCAAAGGCTGTGTTCGTGATACACGGGCCCAGACTTACGCGCCGGGAAGTGCTGAATTCGTGGCGCTTGAGCTTTATCTGGCTTCGCGGGGCAATGGTCTTTCGGTTGAAGGCCCCTCCGTTCGGAACTAGTAAAAACTGGCAAATATGGGACGTTTGCTGTTGAGGCCATGCCCGGGAATGTTGTTTTCCCGGGCGGTTTCATAAATGTGCCCGGCTTTTGAGTTGCGCAGGTTTTTATAAAATACGCAAGTTATGCGAGGAATGGTTTTATGATCTCACGTCGTCATTTTATGCAAGTCGCGCTGGCAACCTCTGCGTTGTATGGCGGGGCGGGATTTGGCAATTGGAGCCGTCTGGCAGCGCAACAGCGCCTGACACAGAACGACCTGTTGGATTTTGATACATCGGGCAATGTAACCCTGGTTCATATTACTGATATTCATGCCCAACTCATGCCAACCTTTTTCCGCGAGCCGGAGTTTAATATCGGGGTTGGGGATGTGCGGGGTATTCCCCCTCACATTACCGGTAATGATTTTTTGCAGAGCTTTGGCATCGAACAAGGCTCGGCAATGGATTATGCGCTGACCTATACTGATTTTTCCGCACTGGCTCAGGCCTATGGAAAAATGGGGGGAATGGACAGAATTGCCACGGTGGTGAAATCCATCAGGGCGGACCGGCCCGATGCGCTGGTGCTGGACGGGGGCGATACATGGCAGGGCAGTATGACTGCCTTGCGCACGCAGGGTCAGGATATGGTCAATGCGTTTAATGCCATTGGCACCGATGCCATGGTGTCCCATTGGGAATTTACCCTTGGGATCGACCGGGTGATGGACATTGTTGAAAACGAGTTGAATTTCCCGTTTTTGGGGGCCAACATTTTTGATCGCGAATGGGATGAGCCGGCGTTTGAACCCTATGAGATGTTTGAGCGCGGGGGCACAAAGATTGCCGTTATCGGACAGGCCTTTCCCTATATGCCCATTGCGAATCCGGGCTGGATGTTCCCTGACCTGAGCTTTGGTGTGCGTCAGGAACGCATGGCCGAGGTTGTGGCCGAAGTGCGCGCTGCGGGGGCTGAACTGGTGGTTTTGTTGTCCCATAACGGGTTTGATGTGGACCGTAAACTGGCCGGAGAAATTGACGGGATCGACATTATTCTTACCGGGCATACCCATGATGCTATACCGGAGCCGGTTCTGGTCAACAAGACCTATCTGATTGCCAGCGGCAGTCACGGAAAATTCGTGTCCCGTCTGGATCTTGATGTGCGTGAAGGCGAACTCAAGGGGATCAATCATAAACTTATCCCGATTTTTTCAGACGTGATTGAGCCGGATGCGGAAATGAGTGCGCTGGTGGCCAATGAACGTGCGCCTTTTGAGGATGAGCTAACCGAGGTTATTGGCACCACGGGTTCGCTTTTGTATCGGCGCGGGAATTTCAACGGCACATGGGATGATGTGATCTGCAATGCGCTGATCGAGGAGCGCGAAGCCGATATTTCCCTGTCGCCCGGTTTCAGGTGGGGGGCATCGCTTTTGCCGGGGCAGGATATTACCCGCGAAGATATTTTCAATGCTACCGCCATGTCCTATCCCGAAGCCTATCGTTCTGAAATGACAGGGGAATTACTGCATTTGATTTTGGAAGATGTTGCGGACAACCTGTTTAATCCGGACCCCTATTATCAACAGGGCGGGGATATGGTTCGTGTCGGGGGCATGGGATATCGTATTGACGTTGGTAAAAAACAGGGCGAGCGGATTACGGAAATGACATTGTTGAAAACCGGCGAGCTGATTGACCCGGCCAAGACATATGTGGTGGCCGGTTGGGCCAGTGTAAACGAAGAAACCGAAGGCCCACCAATCTGGGACGTTCTGGAAAGTTATATTGCCCGCAAGGGTGAAATAAATATTGATCCGAACCAGTCCGTTCAGGTGGTTGGAACCTAGGAGAGAGCCTGGCGCGCGTATGGACCTTGAGAATATCAAATATTTCAAAGGAAAAAAACCAACGCGCAGGAAATTCCTGCGCGGCGCGCTGTTGGCGGGGGGAAGTGTTGCAGCTTCAAGTGTTGCGGCCACACACGCGTTGGCTTCGTCCGGGGCGGATCCTGCAATTGTTGACAAACAACCCTGGGATACTCGGTTCGGGGCCGGTGTGGATGCGGCGCCCTATGGCCTGCCTTCGCCTTATGAAGTGGCGGTTCAGCGGCGCAATGTTCCCTGGTTGACGGCGGACACTGTTTCTTCGATCAACTTCACCCCCTTGCATCAGCTCGATGGCATTATTACTCCCAATGGCCTGTGTTTTGAGCGCCATCATTCCGGGGTGGCAGAAATTGATCCGGCAAAATACCGTTTGATGATTAACGGGCTGGTGGAGCGTGAGCTGGTATTTACCCTTGAAGACCTGATGCGGTTTCCCCGTGAAAATCACGTGTATTTTCTTGAGTGCGTGGCCAATTCGGGCATGGAGTGGAACGGGGCGCAGATGAACGGCGTCCAGTTTACCCACGGCATGATTCACAATGTGATGTATACCGGGGTGCCGTTGCGGTTGATCCTTGAAGAGGCGGGGATCAAGACCAATGCCAGCTGGCTGTTGGTGGAGGGGGCCGATGCGGCGGGGATGACCCGCTCGCTGCCCATGGAAAAAGCGCTGGATGATTGCCTTGTGGCTTTCAAGATGAATGGGGAGGCCCTGCGCGCGGAACAGGGATATCCGGTGCGGCTGGTGGTGCCGGGCTGGGAAGGCAATATGTGGATCAAATGGTTGCGCCGGATTGAGGTGGGGGACCGTCCCTGGCATCATCGCGAAGAAACCAGCCGTTATACCGATTTGATGGCGGACGGGCGCGCGCGCCGGTTTACCTGGGAATTGGACGCAAAATCAGTCATTACCAATCCCTCACCACAAGCGCCCCTTACCCATGGGCGCGGGCAGACCGTTTTGAACGGGGTTGCATGGTCAGGCCGGGGCACAATCGCGCGGGTGGATGTATCACTTGACGGGGGGATCAACTGGCATACGGCCCGTTTGTCCGGCCCCAGTCTGGATAAGTCCATGCACCGGTTTTATTTTGAATTTGATTGGGACGGTTCGGACCTGTTGCTGCAAAGCCGCGCCATTGACAGCACCGGATATGTGCAACCCACAAAAGACGCATTGCGGGCCATTCGCGGGAAAAACTCGGTTTATCATAATAACGGCATACAGACATGGTTGGTTAATCCGGATGGGGGGGTTGAAAATGTTGAAGTCTCCTGATGGGGCTAATCGTTCTGAGAAAAAAATGACCCGTTTGGCCAGAGTTTCCTTCGCTTTTTTAGGAGTTGTTGCCGGCACCGGGTTTGTGGCGGGCGCTTATGCGGGCAGCGCCGGTTATGGCTTGGGGCGGCTGGCCCATGGGGAAGAAATTGCGGCGTGGAATACGGATGTGCGAGCGGACGGGCAAGGGCTGCCGGCGGGGAGCGGCAGCGTGTTAAGGGGTGAAGAAATCTATTTTGAGAGCTGTGCGTCATGCCACGGGGATTTTGGCGAGGCGGTGGGGCGCTTTCCCGCGCTTGCGGGAGGTGAGGGGTCTCTTTCAGATGAGGACCCCGTTAAAACGGTTGGCTCCTATTGGCCTTATCTGACCGGGGTGTTTGATTATATCGGGCGCACCATGCCCTATGGGGATGCGCGCTCTTTCAGCAGTGATGATCTTTATGCGATCACCGCCTATATTTTATACCTGAATGATCTGGTGGATGAGGATTATATGCTTAGCGCGCAGAATTTTTTAGAAAATTCATTGCCCAATGAGGGGAACTTTTTCCTCGATGATCGTGCTATAACCGAATTGCCATTATTTTCCGGTGAGCCTTGTATGCGTGCATGCAAAGAGGGCGTTGAAATCACAAGCAGAGCCGAACTTTTAGACATAACACCAGGGACCAATTGATGACAGGCAAGAAAAGACAGACAGGGAAATCCATCAGATCAGTATTTTTGGCAAGTGCCGTGCTCATGTTCGGTGCGCCGGCTTTGGGGGCCGGCGATATTGAACGGGGGGAGGCTTTGTATGGCAAGTGTATTGGGTGTCATCAGGTTGGCGAGGGAGCTGTTAACCGGATTGGGCCGCAATTGAACGGGATATTTGATCGGCCTGCGGGAACCGTGGAGGGCTATCGTTATTCCAATGGCATGAAACGGGCCAGTGCGGATGGCCTGGTGTGGACGCGGGAAAAACTCGATGCGTTCATCGAGGACCCGCGAATTCTGGTGAGCAGAACACGCATGAGTTTTCGCGGGATGAAAGATGAACAGGACAGAACCGACCTGCTTGCCTATTTGCAGCAATATTCGGATAATCCTTCAGACATTCCCGAAGCAACCCCGCGGGTTGTTGGCGCCGATCATGATCTGGACCCCGCAGTTCTGGCCATCGTGGGGGACCCGGCATATGGGGAATACCTTTCGGGGGAATGTGCAGGGTGCCATCAGGACAGTGGCGCCAATGATGGCATACCGGCCATTACCAACTGGCCGGTTGAAGATTTTGTAATTGCGCTTCACGCGTACAAGTCCGGCATTCGCGAACATCCCGTCATGGAAATGATGGCCAAGCGACTAACGGACGATGAGATCGCTGCCTTGGCAGCGTACTATAAGGACCTTGAATAAGGGGTCAAAACAAAAGGGAAAGACTATGAAAATTAACAGAAGGACTTTCATTGGCACAGCAGCGGCAGCTTCGGCAACGCTTTCTGCGCCTGCGGTTTTGGGTGCTGCCCATGGTCGCCCGAAGGTGGTGGTTGTTGGCGGGGGCGCGGGTGGCGCGACCGTTGCACACTATCTTGGTAAAGATTCAGGGGGGGCAATTGATGTCACACTGATCGAGCCAACACGCAGATATTATACCTGCTTTTTCTCTAATCTGTATCTTGGCGGTTTCAGAGAGTTTGAAAGCCTTGGACACAGCTATGGCACATTGGCGTCTGATTTTGGCGTAAATGTCGTGCATGACTGGGTGACAGGTGTGGATCGTGAAGCCAGAACCGTATCACTGGCGAGCGGCGGCTCAATGGCCTATGACAAACTTGTTCTGTCACCGGGCATTGATTTTATCGAGGGAGCTGTTGAAGGCTGGAGCACCGCTTCTCAAAACAAGATGCCCCACGCCTATAAGGCCGGTTCACAGTCTCAACTGCTCAAAGCCCAGATTGAAGCCATGCCTGAAGGGGGCACCTATGCCATGGTTGCGCCCCCCAATCCTTTCCGTTGTCCTCCAGGACCCTATGAGCGGATTTCCATGGTTGCGCACCGTCTCAAGCAGATCAATCCAACGGCCAAGATTCTCATTCTTGACCCGAAAGAAAAATTCTCCAAGATGGCATTGTTCCAGGAAGCCTGGGGCGACCATTATGACGGCATGATCGAATGGGTCGGACCTGACTTTGGTGGCGGAAATGTTTCGGTAAACCCCGACACCATGGAAGTGAGCGTTGACGGAGAGATTGAAAAGGTTGACGTGTGTAACGTCATTCCCGCCATGAAGGCTGGACATATCTGCGAACAGGCAGGGCTGACAGAAGGCAACTGGGCACCGGTTGAACCGACCGCAATGACCAGCCGCCTCGATCCGAACGTGCATGTTCTTGGCGATTCAAGTCAGCAGGGTGACATGCCCAAGTCCGGCTTCTCCGCCAACAGCCAGGCCAAGGTTGTTGCCAATAATATTCGTGGGCAACTCACCGGAAGCCAAATCTTCCCGGCGCGCTATTCCAACACATGTTGGTCACTGGTTGGCACGAATGACGGCATCAAGGTTGGGGCCAGCTATGAAGCGGGTGAAGACAAAATCACCAAAATTGATGGCTTTATCTCTCAGACCGGTGAAAGCGACGAAGTTCGCAAGCAGACTTACGAAGAGTCTGAAGGCTGGTATGACGGCATTTCAGCCGACATGTTCGGCTAAATAATGTTTGCCGGCGGGGGGGTGCTTTTAAGGCGCTGCCCCGCCAGTTTCAGATCAGGCGGGAACGAACATATATCCGCCGTTTCCATCAGTGGCTTTTTCCACATATCCGATGCCCGGCGTTGGCAGATGGAACCCGATAACCGACATTTTTTCCCCTGCCAACTGGTCGAGCAGCGCAACGCGCGTGGCGGCCCCCATATCTGTATCCTGATCTGACCCCGAAGCCCAATCGGGGCGGGCAAAGGCCACATGGTGGTTGGCGATGGCATCCCCCACAATCATGGTGGCGTTGCTGCCGGAGCGGATTTCAAATGCCATATGTCCGGGGGTGTGACCAAAAGTGGCGCGGGCGGCGACACCGGGCAGGATTTCCTGCCCATCGTTAAAAAATTCTATATTATCCTCAACAGCCAGCAGGCGCCGATGTGCGCCAACGGCAAATGACTGTCGGGATTCTGCGATGGTGTTTTTTGTCTCCGGGTTAATCCAGTAGTCCCATTCGGCGCGGCCCATCAGATAGGTGGCTTCGGGGAAGGTCAGATCGTCAAAATCATCCAGCAGGCCCCAAAGGTGATCGGGGTGGGCGTGGGTGAAAACCACATGGGTGACGTCATAGGGATCCACTTCAGCAATTTCGAGTGCCTGAGCCAATTTACCCGCGCTTTGCTGAAAATCAGGACCGGCGCCCACGTCAAACAGAATTGTGCGTTCCCCGTCGCGCATCAGGGTGATGTTGCAATCCGGTTCAAACCGTTCACGGGTTAGACCGTGGGCGGCAAGAATGGCGTCAGCCTCACCAACAGGGGCGTCGCCCAAAATCAGGTTTCCCGGCAAAACCAGATTGCCATCGCTCAAGGTATCAATGCGAATATTGCCCAGTTGCATGGATGTGCTGGCCCAGGCCGATGCCGGGTTTATCAGGGAAAGGCCAAGTGTGCTGGCACCGCCGGCAAGAATTGTTCTACGGGTGATTTTCATGGGGTTATGCCCTGTTCCTAAATGATTTTTACGCTCAATTCAGTTTTGCGCCCATGGTATCATAAAAACCGGGTTTGCCAGCGAAAAACTGAACAAAAGGGCCGAGTTTTATGGTTTTTTAGCTTTGAGATAGTCTTTGGTATGCTGGCCCAGTTTTGGCGAGCAACGGGCCAGATTCAGCGATGCCCCGGACATGGAAATCGGGGTTCTGACGCCGGGAATGCCGTTGGGGGAAATCTGCATTTGTCTGGCTGAAAACTGGGGGTCGGCAAAAATATCAGCCACCGTGTTGATTGG
>WFOP01000168.1 GCA_015487985.1 Hyphomicrobiales bacterium | reverse complement strand
GCCTCCCCCCCCCACACAATTGCGCAAAACCTTGAACCCGGTGCCCAACTGTTCTAAACGCAACCCCAGCCGGTTTTGCATCTAAAGCCAATAGGGGACCAACTGCGATGCTGTTTGAGAGCGCCCAAGCATTTGTAAATTCACCATCCCATGCGGTGACGGCCTTTGGCATGTCCGGGGTGGGCAAAACGCGCATTGCGGCCATGTTGCGCGCCGACAACTGGTTCCATTATTCAATAGATTACCGTATCGGCACCCGCTATATGGGCGAATTCATTGTTGACAATCTCAAACGCGAAGCCATGAAGGTTCCCTTCCTCAATGCTTTGCTTCATTCTGACTCCATTGATATTTCTTCGAATCTTCGTTTTGAAAATCTGGAGCCACTCTCCGCCTATCTTGGTGCCCCCGGAAACACGGAACAGGGGGGCCTCACCCTCAAGGAATATCAAAAACGTCAGGAGCAGCATCGCACCGCCGAAATTGCGGCCATGCTGGATGTCCCCTATTTTATTGAACGCGCCAAAACCCTCTATAATTATGATGATTTTATCGCCGACACCGGCGGCTCACTCATTGAAATAGTCGATCCCAACGACACGAATGACAGAGTAATCAACGTTCTTTGCGCCTCCACGACCCTGCTTTATATTCGCGGAACAGATTCAGACGCACAAGCCCTGATTGACCGCTACAAAGCGGCCCCCAAACCCATGTACTACCGCCCCGAATTGTTGATTGAAAAATGGGCGGAATTCAAAAAGATCAATCATATTGAACGTGATGAGGATGTAAGCCCCACCGATTTTGGCGCCTGGGGTTTTGAGGCCATTCTATATGACCGCCTGCCCCGCTATCAGGCGCTGGCTGATCGTTATGGCTACACAATCGAAGGGTCCGAACTATCCACGGCCCGGGACTCAAAGGACTTTCTGGAACTCATGCGAAAGGCAGTTTCCAACCGAAAAGCGGCCTGAATGGTACGCCTCGGATGAAAACTGCCTCCCAGTGATTTTATTTAATCCGGTTCCCCAAAGTTCAGTTCCCTCAAGAGGAAATTTTCAAAATGCCCATTCGTATTCCAAATGATTTACCCGCTCGCAAAACCCTTGAACGCGAGGGAATTGCGGTTATGGATTCTTCACGCGCCGCCCGTCAGGACATCCGCCCCTTGCAAATCGGCCTGCTGAACCTGATGCCCAATAAGGAGCGCACCGAAACGCAATTCACCCGGCTGGTGGGCGCAACCCCGCTTCAGGTTGAATTGTCCCTGGTGCGCATTTCTGATCACAAATCAAAAAATACATCAGAAGAGCACCTGATGTCCTTTTATCAGAAATGGGAAGATATCCGCGCTCAAAAATTTGACGGCTTTATCGTGACCGGCGCCCCCATTGCCCACCTGCCCTTTGAAGACGTGAAATATTGGCCTGAAATGCTTGAAATCATGGACTGGACCCAGTCCAACGTGCACTCCACCATGTTCATCTGCTGGGGCGTTCAGGCGGCCCTGCATCATTTCCACGGCATTGCCCGCAAACCGCGCAAGCAAAAAGCGGTGGGGGTCTATCGCCATCAGGTATGTCAGACCAGTTCCCCCTATTTGCGCGGGTTTTCCGATGATCTGGCAATTCCAGTTTCCCGTTCCAACGATATCGACGTCAATTCTTTGCCCCCCGATTCGGGGCTGGAAATCCTGATCGACAGCGATGAAGTGGGCATCTGTATGCTCAACGACCCCAAACACCGCGCCCTTCATATGCTGAACCACCTCGAATATGACAATCATTCGTTGGCGGACGAATATTTCAGAGATAAAAAGGCCGGGCTTAATCCATCCCTGCCAGTGGGATATTATCCCATGGATAACCCGGACAATGCACCGCAAAACCGATGGCGCAGCCACGGATTTTTGCTGTTCCAGAACTGGATCAACGAAATATATCAAACCACCCCGTTTGATCTGGAACTGGTTGGAAGCGACAAAACCTGAATCAATTGATCAGCTAAAAACTCCAGACGCTTGAAATTCAAGCGCTTGTATTCTGCGCCAATGCACCTATTTCTGTCCCTGATCAACCTTAGCGAAAAAACCAATGCCCCCATCGCCGACCAGCATTTTCGACGAAATCGGCATCGCGCTGAATAACATGACCGGCGCCGCAAGCGGCGCCATCACCCCCACAATGCGCCTGGGGGTTACAGGCCTGAGCCGCTCGGGAAAAACGGTTTTTATTACCTCTTTGGTCCACAACCTGCTCAATCAGGGCCGCCTGCCCGGATTTTCACCCATTGCCCAGGGCAGATTTTTGGGCGCAACCCTGAGCGAACACCCCAATCAGGCCATCCCAAGGTTCCCTTACGAAAAACATCTGGCATCACTAAGCGGAGACACCCCGGAATGACCCCATTCAACCCGCTCCATTTCCCAACTGCGCCTCACGCTGAAATATCAAAGCCAAAACTGGATGACAGGGCTAACCGGCCCCTCCAGATTGCATCTGGATATTGTGGATTATCCGGGAGAATGGCTGCTGGACCTGCCCCTGCTCTCCCTGTCTTACGCCCAATGGAGCAAACAGGCGCTGACACGCGCTGACAGTACAAAACACACAAAAGAAGCCAGGGATTTCTTGACCGTGCTCAAAAGCTTGAACAGGGAAACCCCCGCCAGCGAGCCGATGGCGCAAAATCTCGCCGAACTTTTTACACTTTATCTAAGGGCTGCAAGAGCCACCGGCAAACCCATGTCAACACTTCCCCCCGGAAGGTTTTTGTTGCCCGGAGATATGCAAGGA
>WFOP01000167.1 GCA_015487985.1 Hyphomicrobiales bacterium | reverse complement strand
GCTCAGGGCTTCGGCGATATGATCGCGGCCAACATTTTCAACACCCGTCAGGTCGGCCAATGTGCGCGCAACTTTGAGCACCCGGTGATAAGCCCGCGCGGAAAGTGAAAATCGTTCGGAGGCGGCAATCAGCAATGCCTGACTTTCCTTGTCCGGGGAGGCCACCTGTTCAATCAGGGTTGGATTTGCCCCGGCATTGGTATGCACATTCTTTGCGCCCATGCCCAGATAACGATCATATTGTATCTGGCGCGCGCGGGCCACGCGAGCGGCAACCATTGCACTGGATTCGGCCTTTGAAATCCCGATCATATCGCTGGCCAGAACTGCGGGCACATCAATGCGCAAATCAATGCGATCAAGAAAGGGACCGGACACCCGGGCCTGATAATCATCCGCGCAGCGATTTCCCCGGCGGCAGGTATGGCCCGGCGTGCCGGCCATGCCACATTTGCACGGGTTCATCGCAGCAACAAGCTGAAAGCGGGCCGGATAGGTTATCCGGGCATTGGCGCGGGCGATGGAGGTTTTGCCATCCTCCAGTGGCTGGCGCAAACTATCCAGAACCTGGGGAGAAAATTCGGGCAATTCATCCAGAAACAAAACACCATTATGGGCCAGGGACACTTCGCCGGGACGCACTTTTAACCCGCCCCCCACCAGCGCCGCCATGGAAGCTGAATGATGGGGCGTGCGAAAGGGGCGGGTCTGGGACATGGCGGCATTGGTAAGTTGGCCGGCAATGGATTGAATCATTGAGACGTCGAGCATTTCGCGCGGATTTAGGGGGGGTAAAATGGAGGGCAGGCGGGCGGCAATCATAGATTTTCCGGCACCGGGCGGCCCGATCATCAGCAGATTATGACCCCCGGCAGCAGCGATTTCAAGCACCCGGCGCGCCACATCCTGCCCCCGGATCTCGCTTAAATCAGGTGGACTGTCAGCCGGCGCCTGTTGCACCGCCAGGGGGCGCGGGGTGAGCTGATGCCCGGCCAGATGATTGACCAGGGACAAAAGATTTTCAGGGGCAATGATATCAATATCCTCCCCCGCCCAGGCAGCCTCGGACCCTGAACCTGCCGGACATATAATGCCCATATCGCGGGCGTTGGCAGCAATGGCAGCGGGCAAGGTGCCCGATACCGGGGTAATGCGCCCGTCAAGGGCCAGCTCCCCCAGCACCAGATGGTTTTGCGCCGCGTCGGAAGGAACAGCCCCAATGGCGCTCATCAGACCAAGGGCGATGGGCAGATCATAGTGGGAGCCTTCTTTTGGCAAATCGGCCGGGGCGAGATTGATGGTGATACGCTTGGGGGGCAGCGCAAGCCCGGACGCAACAAGAGCGGCACGCACCCGTTCGCGACTTTCCGCCACCGCCTTGTCGGGCAGCCCCACAATATTGAAACCGGGCAGACCCGGCGCAATCTGCACCTGCACATCCACCAGCACCGCTTCAATGCCCTGAAATGCAACCGTGGTGACGCGTGCGACCATAATTATTACTCAGCCCTCAACTTCGTCGCCGGCCGGACAAATCTTCCGGACTTCCCCTCAACCAATAAACACCATCACCCACCCTTCAGGAAAGTGTGGCGCTTAAAAGCGACCTCGAAATTCAGCCTAGCAGTTTGTTTTATCAGAAACAAGAACATTAAGGGAACACCAGACACATGATCCATGCGCCCCCAATGATGTTCACCTTTACTTAACCACAATGCCATCTCCCCCGCCGTCTCTGCATAATGTTAACGCAAATGCCGCAATTTCAAGTGATCAGTCCCTCTTTCTGTTTATCAACGAGAAATAGCCCGTCCATGCTGTCTGATACTTTTTTGTCAAATCTGTTTTTGAGCGTAAAACTGGTGCTGGCGGGTTTATTATTGTCTTTCTTATCGGGGTGTTTTTCCGGCGGGGTTATCAAGGGTGACAACGCGCCACATCCCGGAGTCAGGGCGGCACGGGTTCTGCCGGTTCAGGGGATAGATATTTCGCGTTATCAGGGGGAAGTGGATTTTAGAGCCGTCAAACGTGCCGGCACCCGCTTTGCCTTTATCAAGGCAACCGAAGGGGGCGATTATCTGGACCCCGCTTTTGTGCGCAACTGGCGCGCGTCTGCCGAAGCGGGGCTGGTTCGAGGGGCCTATCATTTTATGACATGGTGCCGCCCGGCAGAAGAACAGGCAACGTGGTTTGCGGCCAATGTGCCAAACGATCCCTATTCAATGCCCCCGGTGCTGGACCTTGAATGGAATAATCACTCAACCTCCTGCCCCAAAATGCCGGACCCCGAGGTGGCGCTGGAGCAAACCAGAATTATGCTGGCGGCCATGGAAGCCCATAGTGGAAAACTGCCCATTATTTATACGGATATAAATTTTCATCGCGATGTTCTGGCCGGGCAAGGTCTTGAAAACACATTCTGGCTGCGATCGGTGGCGGCAAACCCGGCTCAAAAATACTTTAATCAGGTCTGGACATTCTGGCAGTGGACACAGACCGGCACCATGCCGGGCATTGTGGGAGAAGTGGACCGCAACAGTTTTTACGGCACCGATGATGAATGGGTGCAATTTGTTGTAACAGGCTGCGACCCGCGAAGCCTGCCCGTTCTTGGACCGCAAGGGCGATGCGGCAGTATCAAATAAAGGGTTATTGGGACAGATTGCCCAGAATGCCCGACGAAGAAATGCCATCGAAAATAAACTGCACCGCCAACGCCGCCAGCAATATACCCACCACCCGCGACACCACAGAAAGTCCCGTCAAACCCAGCACCCGCTGAATGGGAATGGCCAATAACAATGTGCCCCACAGGGCCACCAGAATGGTAAGCAACCCGGCCAGAATAAGCCAGAAATCCACATCCGAGCCGGCGGTGGTGGTCAACAGGATGACCGCTGAAATGGAACCGGGACCGGCAATCAGGGGCATGGCTAGGGGAAAGACGGAAATATCCTCGCGCTTGGCGCTTTCCTTGTTTTCCGCATTGGTTGTGCTGGTGCCCCCGGACTGGCGGGCAAACACCATATCAAGGGCAATCAACATCAGCAAAACACCCCCGGCCGTCCTGAGAGCTGGAATGGTGATGCCGAACAGGTCCAGTATCTGATTGCCCAGAAAGCCGAAAAACATCAGAATTGTGCCCGCAATCAGCACGCCACGGGTGGCAAATACCAGCCGTTCGCGCGGCGTGTTGTCTTTGGTCAAAGCCGCAAAGATAAAGGCAATATCAGCGACGCCAATGGTGGCGAAAAAAGTGGCGATGGAAATGAAATAGGCAGAGGTCATTCATTCTAGATGGCACAGGCAAACGCGGCGCGCAAGCAGCGCCCTTTCATCAGTCAAAAGTGCCGCGCCGTTTTAGCGCCTTTGCTCAATGGCATCCAGGATCAGGGCGGCAATATCGGGGCCGCCAAAGCGCTTGATTTCGCGAATACCGGTGGGGGATGTCACATTGATTTCGGTGAGATAATCCCCGATCACATCAATGCCGACAAAAATAAAGTCACGTTCCTTTAAGGCCGGCGCAATGGTTTCACATATCTCAAGGTCACGAGGGGTTAGGTCTGAAAGCACCGGGCGGCCACCAACATGCATGTTGGAGCGCGCTTCGCCCTCAGCGGGGATGCGATTGAGGCCGGCAACCGGTTCCCCCTCAATAATGATGATGCGCTTGTCGCCTTTTCTGACATCGGGCAGATATTTTTGAATCATGAAGGGTTCGGGGAAATCATTTTCAAACATTTCAAGCAGAGACACCAGATTCTGATCGTCTTGCTTGATGAAAAACACCCCCGCCCCGCCATTGCCATGCAGGGGTTTTACGATGATGTCTTTGTGCTTTGCCCGAAAGGCTTTGATGGCGGACCGATCCCGGGTGATCAAAGTGGGGGGCATCAGGTGAGGGAACCGGGTTGCCAGAATTTTTTCCGGTGCGTTGCGCACTTCAGCGGGCGCATTGACCACCAGGGTTTTGGGGTGGATATGCTCCAGCATATGGGTGATAGTGATATAATTCATATCAAAGGGGGGGTCCTGACGCAGCAGCAGCACATCAAAGCTGCTCAGGTCGGTGCGGGTGAACGCCCCAAGGGTGAAATGGTTCCCTTTTTCCTTATCCATTACAGAAACCGGGGCCACGCTGGCGCTTAACAAATCTTCTTCCAGCGCCAGAGTGTCAGGGGTGTAATAGGACAGGCCATGGCCACGATTTTGCGCTTCAAGCATCATGGCGAATGTTGAATCTCCCGCCGGGTCAATGGCGTCAATCGGGTCCATCTGCACAACAATATTCAGCTTTTTCATCACATTCTTCCAAAGGTAATATCAGGGGGTTTCAAATGCCCCCTTGAGGTGGGTAGGCCAAGCCCGGGGCGCAAGAAAAATCACATCAAAGCGCAGGGGTTTGTGAAACAGTTTGGGATTGGCGGCAAGAAAATAATTTGCCGCCGCAATAATCCGGTGCTTGTTCACCGAGGATAAAGCATCCTCCATCGCGGATTTTTGCTGGCGCATTTTCACTTCAACAAAAACAATCAGGTCTCCACGCCGGGCCACAATATCAATTTCACCCCCCGGAGTTTTAACCCGGCGGGCCAGAATGGTGAACAGTTGAAAGCGCAAAAACCATACGGCAAAATTTTCTGCCCATCGGCCCTTTCTTTCGGCCTGTTGACGGGTGTTTTTTGGTGACCTGCTCATGATTTGAGTTTGAGGGCCGCTTCATAAACCTGTTTGCGGCGCAGGCCATAGGTAGCGGTAACTTCAGCCACCGCCGAGCGCAGGGGCTGGGTGTTCAGGGCCTGTTTGAGGTCGTTCATCCAGATATTTTCATCCGCTAGACGCGGGGGGGCGCCCGCAACGCTGATGACCACTTCGCCCTTTGGCGGGGTTTCTTCCAGTTGCTGAACCAATTCAGCCAGAGAGCCGGTTAAAGTGCGCTCGAACTTTTTGGTCAGTTCAAGGGAAATTGAGGCGGCACGGTCCGGGCCAAAAACTCTGGACATGGCTTCAATCACTGCCTTGAGGCGGCGGGCGGATTCGTAAAATACCAGCGTTTCAGCGCGCATTGCCAAATCTTCAAGCGCGGATTGGCGGGCCATTTTCTTGACCGGCAAAAACCCGATAAAGGTAAAACGATCCGTTGGCAAACCTGCCGTGGCCAGCGCCGCCAGAATTGCCGAGGGGCCGGGCAGGGCAAAAACATCCACCCCCGCCTCGCGCGCCGCGCGCACCAGCGGAAAGCCCGGATCAGACACTAATGGCGTGCCCGCATCGCTGATAATGGCCAAGGTGGCCCCGTTTTTGAGTTTTTCCACAAGAGAAGGAGTGCGGGCACGTTCGTTATGCTCGTGCAGGGCAAGTTTTGGGGTTTTGATCAGATAGTGGTCCAGCAATCGGGCGCTCTGGCGGGTATCTTCGCACAAAATCTGGTCTGCCGCCGCCAAAGTCTGCAG
>WFOP01000166.1 GCA_015487985.1 Hyphomicrobiales bacterium | reverse complement strand
TCTGCCGATGTTATTCAAAAGCCCCTGATCTTGATTGGTCAGGGGCTTTTTTTGTGTTTGGGGCAAATACACCTTCATCATACTCGGGCTTGACTCGAGTATCCATCTATTGGGGAAAGGTGGACCCTCGGGTCAAGTCCGAGGGTGACGAGAGGAGGTGAAGTTAACGGTGTTCGTAATTGCGAGCGCCCAACGGGAGCGTGGCAATCCAGAAATCTATCCACACTCGCATCCCCGGATTTAATCCGGGGGCAGCCAACGGTTTGGCACAGATCCCGGCTCAAGTGGCCGGGAATGCGCTAGGCGGGGTTGTATGATATGTCTGGATTGCGGGGTCGTTTTAGCCTCGCGCTGACGGGCTAGTACTCCTTGCAATGACGGCTTTGGAAAATGGGACATAACCCCACCGCGTCAGTACCCGACCCGTTCGGGTAATCCAGTGCGCCAGGTCTTTGGCGGTGATGATAAGATGACAGGGAAGGCCATAGTTTTCCTGCCTGCGCCTTTGCGGGCATTTTTGTTTTGCTCGTATACTTATTGCTTGCTGCTGCCTTCAAAGTGAAACAAACTGCACCGACCAAGAAAGTGCGATCGGCTCAATAGTCATTGAGGCCTCTTTGGGAAAAAGAAGGGACGCGGTATGGGGTACAGGTGTTTTGAAGTTTCAAGAGACAATGGGGTGGCTCAGTTAGTCATGTGCCGGCCGGAAAAGGCCAATTCCATGAATGATGATTTCTGGCGAGAACTGCCGGACATTCTGGATATATTGGATCAAACCGGGGACGTTCGGGTTTGTGTTCTTTCGGCCAAAGGTAAAAATTTTTCTGCCGGTATGGATTTCTCTTTTTTTGCCAAACCGGAATTTGCAACCCTTGACAATGCACGCCAGCGCGAGGTGCTCATTGATGTGGTTGGCAAGCTGCAGGGGGTGTTTAACCGGCTTGAAACCGTTCGTTTTCCTGTCATTGCAGCGGTGCAGGGGGCCTGTATCGGGGGCGGATTGGATATGATTGCGGCTTGTGATCTGCGCTATGCCAGCCTTGAGGCGCAATTTTCAATCGAAGAAATCAATATTGGCCTGGTGGCTGATTTGGGATCTTTGCAGCGTCTGCCTTTGCTGATGCCCGAAGGTTTGGTGCGTGAAATGGCCTATACGGGCCAAAAGATTGATGCAAAGCGGGCGCTTGAAAACGGGCTGGTCAATCAGGTGTTTGAGACACATGAAGAAATGATGGGTGAGGTGATGGCAATTGCCAAACAGATTGCAGCCCAATCGCCGTTAGCCATTTCTGCCACCAAAAAGGCTTTTAATCACGCGCGCGACCACGGCTTGAGAGATGGGTTGGAATATATGCGGGTTTTGCAGGGGGCGATGCTGGAACCAACTGATATTGGGGCGGTGATGAAGGCTAAAGCAGGCAAAACCGATGTCCAGTTTAAGGACAGTTTGTCTTTGTTAACGGGCGGCGTAAAAAAGAAATAGATTTCCTTTGATTGGATATGCCGTCCGGGATTGGCACAGGGACAAATAGTGTGGAATTCTGCCATTCAGTTTTTCATTTCTGCGCATTTGTCGCACCAAATCCCCTTGACCTTCCGGTAGGGGGAACCTTTAGGCTCGGGGCTGATTGTTAAAGGCAAACAGCTGAGTTGAGGAACGCATCCATGGCGCTGACACGCAGGAAATTCATGAAAAAGAGTGCAGCTGGTCTGGCGGGGGCCGGGGCAGTGAGTGTCGTTCCATTTCAGGTGTTTGCCGCCGTATCCGGGGACGGATTTATTGAATTAACCGCCAAGGAAACCCGCAAAAATCTGATTTCGGAGCAATATCCCAGTTCAACCTTGTGGACGTATAACGGGGAAAGTCCGGGGCCTAAAATTCGCGCCCAACGCGGGGAGCGCATCAGGGTGCGTCTCATCAATGAGCTAAGCGAACCCACTTCCATTCACTGGCATGGTATTCGTATTGAAAATTCCATGGACGGGGTTGCCGGGCTGACCCAGGATCCGGTGCCGCCGGGGGAAACGTTTGAATATGATTTTGTTGTGCCTGACGCGGGCACCTATTGGTATCACGCTCATACTAAAAGCTGGAACCAGGTGGCGCGTGGTCTTTATGGGCCACTGATTATTGAGGGGGACAGTGAAGACTTTGATTCCGAGCATGATATTACCCTGGTGCTTGATGACTGGTTGCTGGGTCAGGACGGGGCGCTTGATATTTTAAGTCTTGGTTCAGCGGTGGATTGGTCCCATGGGGGACGGCTTGGCAATTGGCTCACGGTGAATGGCAGGCCGCCCCATGAGCTGAACCTGAACGCGGGGGAGGCCTATCGGCTTCGCCTGATGAACGTATCCAACGCCAGAAGTTTTGAAATCGATCCCAATTCATTCGATGCCAAAATTCTGGCCTTTGACGGGCAGGCAACGCCGCAGGCGCAGGTGCTTGGCTATTCCCCGATGATTCTTGGCTCGGCGCAGCGGGTTGACCTGTTGGTGCAGCCCAGGCCGGGGGGGAGTTTTTCCATCAACGAGCTTTCCAATGGGCAAACCTATCCCATGGTCAATTTCAAGGTGGTTGGCAACAAGGAACCGGTCGCCTCCGCCATTGCGCTAAAACCCAATGATCTGCCTGAACCTGATATTGAGAATGCAACCACCTTCAAGTTGCACATGACCGGGGGCGCCATGGGGCGCATCGGGGAAACGACCTATAATGGGGAAGTTATGTCCGGGGATGACTTTGTCAATTTCAAACAGTTCTGGGCATTGAACGGTGTGGCGAATTTGCCTGAGGAGCCGTTTTTTCGGGTTGAACGCAATGAAAGTGTGATTATTGAAGTTTTTAACGACACCAGTTTTTTGCACGCCATGCACGTACATGGGCATCACTTCCGTATTATTGAAAGAATTGGCGTATCCATTGATGAGGGGCAGCCATGGAAAGACACATTTCTGATTGGCGCCCGTCAGACAACCCGCATTGCTTTTGTTGCGGACAATCCGGGCAAGTGGCTGTTCCATTGTCATATGCTTGAACATGCGGCGGCGGGCATGACCACCTGGTTTGATGTAAAGTGACTTATTTGAAGAAAAATCGTCTTTGAGGAAATTCATGGCTTGAACCTCTACCCACTGTAGATTGTAATCAGTTTTTGATGCACAAAGCAGGGAAGGGGTCAGGCTATGGCGGATAGTTCTTTACAAAACGGGCTGGGCGTGCGCGAAAACAATGCATTGTTTGCCGCCTGGCTGGTGGCGTTGTTTTCCACATTGTCGATTTTGTTTATCGGGGAAGTTCTGGGACAAACCCCGTGTATTTTGTGTTGGTTTCAACGCGCGTTCATGTTTCCCCTTGCCATCATTTTAGGGGTGGGCCTTTGGTATTCCGACAAAAATGTCTGGCGCTATGGATTGCCCCTCTCCCTTGGGGGGTTGGCCATTGCACTTTATCACACGCTGCTTTATTTCGGCATTATTCCTGAGGCTATTCAGCCGTGTTCGGATTCGGGGCCTTCGTGTACTGATCAGGGGATGGTGATTCTGGGCCTGCCTATTCCGTTGCTCTCGGTTGGTGCATTTCTGATGATTTTTGTTTTATTATTACAATTATACCGGGGGAGAAATTCATGACCCGCAAATCACTGCTTCTTGTTACTCTTTTACTTACCCTTGGGGTTTTTGCTGTCGGGGCGTGGTTTGTTACACGCACGGCGCCTGCGCCTGAAGCGAGTGCGGTCACATCGGCACAGGCTGACATGATGATCCGAAACTATTCGCCGGTGCTGGGACCGGAAGATGCGCCTGTAACCATCATTGAATTTTTTGACCCCTCCTGCGAGGCGTGTCGTGCCATGCATCCGGTGGTAAAAGCGATCATGGCGGAATATCCCGAAGATGTGCGGGTGGTGTTGCGTTATACGCCGTTGCACGGGGAAGGTTCAGAACTGGCCATCAAAGTAATGGAGGCGGCCCGTTTGCAGGGGTTGTTTTTGCCGGTGATGGAAGCCCTGTTGCAACATCAGGCGGTCTGGGCGTCTCACGATGCGCCTGCGGCTGAGCGGATTATGGATATTGCGGGGTCGGTGGGGCTTGATGTTGCCCTGGCGCGCACGCAGATACAGTCTCCTGAAATAATTGGCATGCTGAATATGGACAAGGCCGATATGCAGGCGCTTGGGATTCGGCAAACGCCAACATTTTTTGTCAATTTCAAACCCCTGCCTGAATTTGGTGTGCAACAGTTGCTGGATCTTGTGCAGAGCGAAATCGAGGTGGCCCGCGCCAGCTAGATAGTTCAACAATCAGGGGGGGCGGATAAAGCCATGGGTTTGGCCAGTCCGCCCCGCCGGTTCTTTATGCGTTGCGCGTTTGGATGTCTGTTGCAAGTTTAACCAAAGCGGCCCGTGTTGTTTCCCAATCCATGCAGGCGTCTGTTATGGACTGACCATAGACAAGTGGTTGGCCTGGCATGTGTTTTTGAGCGCCGGCCACCAGGTGGCTTTCCGCCATTATGCCGATAATACGATTGTCTCCAGCGGCAATTTGTGCGCCGATATCCGCGAGCACCTTTGGCTGATTTTCGTGTTTTTTGAACGAATTGGCATGGCTGGCATCAATCATGAGGAGGGGGGGCAGCCCCGATTTTTCCAGCAATTCACAGGCGGCATTTACGTGCTCTGCTTCAAAGTTTGGGGTCTGGCCGCCGCGCAAAATTATGTGGCAATCAGGGTTGCCTTTTGTGGAGGCAATGGCGGATTTGCCTTCTTTGGTTATGGCCAGAAAGTGGTGTGGTTCAGCCGCCGACCGGGTGGCGTCAATGGCAATTTGAACATCGCCGGCAGTTGAGTTCTTAAAGCCCACTGCGCAGGATGTCCCCGAGGACAATTCGCGATGAATCTGGCTTTCAGTTGTGCGTGCGCCGATTGCCACCCAGGACACAAGGTCCGCCAGATATTGCGGCGTTGCCATGTCAAGAAATTCGCAGGCGGCGGGCAGGTCCAGATTGTTGATGTCGAGCAAGAGTTCGCGGGCCGTGCGCAGGCCCTGATCGATATTGAACGAGCCATCCAGATCGGGGTCGTTAATCAAGCCTTTCCAGCCGACAATAGTGCGGGGTTTTTCAAAATAAACCCGCATGACAATCTCCATCTGTGGTGCCAGTTGAGCTCTCAGTTCAGCAAGTCTTGAGGCATATTCCATGGCGGATTTGGGGTCGTGAATGGAGCAGGGGCCAACAATGGCCAGCACGCGTTTATCTTTTCCCGTTAGAATATCATGAATGGCGGCGCGGGCGCGGATGACAGTCTGTGTTGCTTTTTCGGAGCGCGGGAATTGCTCGATGATGGTCTCGGGGGCATCAATTTCAGTAATGTTCTTGATGCGGAGGTCGTCGGTGGTGCGCGGCATGGTCTGGTCCTTGATTTGTTTCACCAGATCGGGCGCATAAAAAAACCGCCCTGTCTGGCGGTTGTGGTACATTGTTCAATATTGGTAATTCAGATTAAACGCGGCCCACTCTCCGCCTGTTGCTTTGAGTATGTAAAATACCAATAATATGTGTTTGCTGTGTGGGTCATGGTGAAAAACCTAGCGCATGAAACATGACTTGTCACCCCCGGTTTGCTTTTCATTTCAGGCAACGGATTTTGATGTGAGCGGAATCACTATCGTGTTTGGCGCTGCGGATTTTGGAGAAAGCATAATGCCGGCATGGATGATTGAAGCCATTGGAATGGCCGCCGCGATTATTGGCACGATCGGTTGGCTGCCTCAGGCCATAAAGACCATCAGAGCGCGTGACACGTCGGGCCTGTCTTTTTGGGGACAGGCCTGATGTTGTTGAGCACTGTTAGCTTGTGGCTGGTCTATGGTTGGGCCAACCGTCGTGTCTCCGTCCGGCTCTTGCGTGCAGAGATGAAAGGCAACTCCAATGCAATCACGGCGCTGTATCTGTGAAAGATTTGTAATCTGGGCAACCCGTGCCAGGCAGGAGGCAAGATGTTTGTTGTCTGTTGGCTCAAACGGCACCTCCTGCGCGTGGGGGGATTGAACAGAGACGGCAAGCAGAATTGCGCAAAACATGAGTTTAGTTCGGGAAAATATGTTCATTTCAATGCTCGCTTTTGCTTTAATTTTCCCAGCTTATCCTGTGCGGGACAAAAGCAAACGATAGAATAAGAAGACAATCAGCAAGTGTATAAGAAACCCGATAAACAGGCCAATTGATGCCGGTATGTAAGAGATTGAGGACAGGGCCAGATATTCGCCGATCCAGAATCCGGGGAACAGTCCTGAAAGGTAGCGAAAAGGAGAGGCGATAATGGCCAGCAGGGGGGCCATTGCAAACAGGTTTATGGCTTTGATGAGCGCCAGCCCCTGAACCTTGTTTTTGGCCTGGGCGGGGAGAATAAGGGTCACCATGACGGCCTGCAGGGAAATAAACAGGCTAAGGATAATCCAGGAGCGGGGGCTGACATCCGAAAAAAGCAAAGAGGCGGAAACCAGAGCGAGGGCAAAGACCATTAGAAAGGCAAGTGCACTGCGATAAAGGACAATACCGGTTTTGCCCACCGGGGTAACTTCCAGTGCCAGCAGTGCGCCTTCGTCTTTTTCTTCAAGGATAAGAAATCCGATAACCCAGCCGATGAGGTGGGCGGGAAGAATAAAGAAAATCGGCGCTGCATATTGCGAGATTTTTTCCAGACCAAAGGCATCATAGGCAGCCCGGTCCATCCATGGGGAAAAAAAGAAAAACAATATCATTGGCATAATGGAAAATATCAGAACTGCAAACAGGGTCGGGTCACGCATAATATTGCGCAGGTCTGAACGCATCAGGCGGGTCAGTTTGCTTGAGGAAAACACATTGTAAGAAAGCTTTGCAGGGGCACTCATTTTGTACTGAACTCCTTTTTCAGCGCATGTATTGCCCAGAGGATGCTGGCCAGAGTTGTGATGAGAACAATTGTGAGAAGGATAGATATCTCTGCTTGATCCGAGGGAAAGGTGCCAAGGGAAACCAGAACAAGACGAAACTGCGCCGTGGTGGGAAAAATGAGTGCCCAGGGGGAAATCGGATCTTTTAGGGCAATGAACATGGGGAGCGTAAGGGGCATTAAAATTGCAGCAGCCCCCATGAGATAAGAAGACGCCGTTCTAAAATGCAGGGCAATCGGAAAGCTGATGGCAGTAAAGGTGAGCGAAATCATTGTTGTGGAGACAAGATAAAGCGGCCAGTGAACATTTGTATGCAGGAACAGGCCAAGAATAATGATTGCGAACAAACTCAGGGCCGTCAGGGAGATGGTTTTTGACCAGAAATAGTGGGCCGCGCCCATGGGGGTGATGGCAAGAGCTGTGCGGGTGCCTTCAGATTTTTCCAGCATCAACAAAGCGCCCAGAAAGAAAAATCCCACCACAACCGGGTCGGTATAGATAATCATTGCCGCGGCCCAGTCAGGCAAATAGGTGCCCAGATATATCAAAGCCAGAACATAACTTGTGAGCACAAAGGCATAGGCGGCATAAATGCCGTTACGCAATTGCAGGCGCAGGTCAGTTTGAACAAGCGTTTTGAACGCAGGGGACATCAGATGTGCTCCGGTGAGCCGGTGGCCTGAATAAACACCTCATCCAGCGAGGCTTCCAGCGTGTGGATGGAAACAATGTCGTTATCCGCCAAAGTTTTGAGGAATCTTTTGTTGGCGCCAATGTCACAAACCGGGAAGGTGATTGATTGCAGGCCTTTTTGTTGTGCTGTCGGGCTTTTATACTTTACCTGAATCTCGTGCTTGCCAAACTGGCGTTTCAGATTTTCGGGCGTGCCGATAATCGGGATTTTCCCTTTTGACAAAAAACCAACCCGGTCGCAGATTTCGTCGGCTTCCGCCATGTTATGGGTGGTGAGGAAAATGGTTTTCCCCTCTTCCTTGAGGCGTAAAATCAGCTTGTGGGTGAGGCGGGCGCGGGCCGGGTCCTGCCCGGTTGTGGGTTCATCAAGGAACAAAAGTTCGGGGTCATGGAGCAGGGCCCGGCACAGGTTGAGCCGCATTTTCATCCCCTTGGAAAAGGTTTCAACTCTCTGGTCCGCCGCCCTGTCCAGGCCAACAAGGCATAAAACCTCCATCGGATTGCGTGTTGGCCCGGCATAAAGGGCTGCAAACATTTCAAGGTTTTCTTTTGCCGTCAGGCGCAAATAAAGGGCGGGCAGTTCAAAACAGACCCCGATGCGCTGATAAAAATCATTTGAAATATTTTGGATGGGCCGGCCAAAAACTTCGGCAGTTCCAGAAAAGCCAGGAAGCAATCCCATCAATATCTTTTGGGTCGTTGATTTTCCCGATCCCGATGGTCCCAGGAGGCCAAAAATTTCGCCCTTGTCGATGTTGAATTCAAGCTGATCCAGCACCGGTGTCTGCGCATGCGGGTAGGTGAATTGCAGGTTTTGAATTTTGATCACGGCGCATGCCTTTTCCAAGGAATTGATGGCGGGGAAACGATCTTTCTGAATGTTTTGGACCATAAATGACTTATGCAAAAACTGCATGAAAAAAGGACCTGCGGCAAGATTAAATGTCAGCCGGATATCGAAAATGCTGCGCTTTGGAAAGTGCGCCTTTTTACCGGTTTCAGAGCTGCAAGGAGAGGGGATGCAAGAAAGCGATTGACACACTGTTCTCTTTTTGTTCTCTTGCTGATGTTAGATGATATTTACCTGGCTGGCGCGGGGAAAGGTGCCGGACCGGATCAAATGAAGGAAAATGCTTTGGAGCCGTTCAAGAATTTTTTTAACCCGGATACCATTGGGGAAATGGCGCAATATTTCAAGGCCCGGTATCCGGCGTTTGATGTGGCGGGGTTTGTCAGCTTTTGCATAGATGGAATCGAGGAGCGCGCATTGAAAGAGCGTTCGCACCGCATCGTTAGGGGGCTTGAACTTTTTTTGCCGGATGACTTTTCTGCGTCTGCTGAAATTCTGATGTCATGTCTTGATCAAGATGTGGACCGGGATGTCGATGCGGCTCAGAAAATCCCCGCAACCAACGGCATTCGGGGGTGGGCAATTATGCCCATGGCCGATTATGTGGCGGTGCGGGGGCAGGGGGATGTCGATTTGGCAATGAAGGTCTTGCAGCAACTGACTATGCGCTGGTCGGCAGAATTCGGGATTCGACCCTTTTTAAGGGATCAGCCCGAGGCCGCTTTGGAAATTCTGGCGGGTTGGGTAAGGCATGAAAATGCCCATGTGCGGCGGTTGGTGAGTGAAGGCACGCGGCCATTGCTGCCGTGGGGTATTCGTTTGCACCGTTTTGTTGAAAATCCGGGCCCGGTGTTGGAACTGCTTGAAAACCTCAGGGATGATAAAAGCGAATATGTTCGGCGTTCGGTTGCAAATAATCTGAATGATATTTCCAAAAGCCATCCTGATCTGGTGGTGCAAGTTGCGCGGCGCTGGATGAGAGATGCGCCCGATGCCCGGCAACGGCTTGTGCG
>WFOP01000165.1 GCA_015487985.1 Hyphomicrobiales bacterium | reverse complement strand
GTATGGATCAAGGGGGTGTGGGGCAAGGGAGTGTGGATCAGCGGACAATTTTGCGTGGTGCGCGGTTTGATCATTTTGACATGGTCAAAGAGGCGGCAATGGCGGGGCTGGGGGTTGCGCTGGTGCCCGAGCTTGTGGTGAAGCGCGAGCTTGAGGGGCATGCTCTGGTTCTGGTTTCAGGGCGGCGAATGGCGGGGCCAGCCCCCTATATGCTGACCTATCCTGAGAACAGCGAAAAAATTGACGGGTTTAACAGTTTCAAAAACTGGGTGATTTCTATTGCCCGGCGCCAGGTTTGAGGATTTGTTTTTCGTAAATGCGGTGGGTTTTATAGTTTCTGCCCCCCATGAGTTCAGCGGCGCGATTCATCATGGTATTGGACTGGAGTACCTGACTTAGTTCGCCGCTGGTATAGCCATTGGCAAGGGCTGCGCGGTATTGGTGATGATAAAGAACAGTATCAATGCCGCGCCCGCGATATTGTTCCAGAACCCCCATAACCAAGACGCGAATGGACTTGATGGCCCCGGGGCGTGAATGCCATAACAGTTTGAATATACCAAAGGGCAGCAGGCGCCCGTTGCGCAACCTGATGATGGCTTCGTTCAGGTTTGGCACGGCAACGGTGAAACCCACCAGTTCCCCTTTTTGATTTTCCGCCAAAAAAAGCAGATCATAATCAATTATGGATTTCAGATCGGCAACGGTGTGCATGAATTCGTCTTTGGTGGCGGGGAGCCAGTACCAGTTTTTTTCCCATGCCTTGTTATAAACCTCCCAGATTTTAAGAGCATCGCGTTCGAAGGTTTTCTTTTGTGCCTTGCGGATGGTGATGTTGAGGCGCCGTTCGATTTTTGGGGCGGAATCGAGCAGTTTTCTGCGCATTTCTCCGGCGTCGAGCTTATAACAATAAAGGTCCATACATCCGCTATATCCCGCCTGTTCCACCAGCGTTTCATAATAGGGCGGGTTGCCCGGAATCATGATGAAATTGGGGGTGTCAAAGGCATTGACCTGCAGCCCGATTTCTTCGTTTACCGAGTGATTGAACGGGCCGCGGACCATATTATGCCCCCAGTCAAGGGCGGATTTTTCGACCTGTTCAAACAGGGCCGTGGCAATTTTTGTGTCATCAATACACTCAAAAAACCCGAAATGGGTTGTGGTTTGAGCGTGGATTTTATTGTGCTTGAAATCGTTGATGGCGGCGATGCGGCCAACGGGGGTGTTGTTGTCATAGGCGACAAACAGCCTGATTTGTGCGTTGGCAAAAAAGGGGTGTTTTTTGGTGTCCAGCAACGCCTTTTGCTGCGTGAGCAAGGGGGGCGCCCATTGTATATTGTCTGTCTGGATCACATAGGGAAGGTTGAGAAAATCCTTGCGGGCTGGACCGTGGTCAGCGGGCCGGACGGAAATGGACATTTTGACCTCAAAATATTGAAAATCCGGCTAGTTTAGGCCAGAAAATTGAGTTGTCGAGGGGAAAAGTGGCGTGGCTGGGAATTTGCTTTGGCGTTGCCGGGGCATGCAGTCTGATGACGCAGTCCCAAGCTGCCGCTCACAGATGTTTTTATTGCCATGTGCAATTGTCAAAACTGACATAGCGTAACAGGGTCAGTGACTGCCCGGCCTGAGCCAGGCGTGTGCAGCTCTCAATGGCGAATTGATCTTCAAATACGGCAATGGTGCCACTCTGGATGATGTTCTGGCCTTCAAGGCAAAGGCGTGTGTCGTTTTCAAGGGGGCGGGCCACCCGGAGGGGGCCGCCGCCCAGTTCAAGGACGAAGAAAAGCGAAACGCCGCTTTGGTTATTCACACAAAGCGACGTTTTTGATGGTTCTTGCAACGCGTAGGCGAAACCGGACAGATTCAGCAATAAAAAAAGTCCGAGCAATGCGCGCATTCGGGCGCTTTAGAGCGTTGCCAGATAAGCGGCAACGTTTTCGCGGTCTTCTTCCTTGCGCAATCTGAATGACATTTTAGCGCGTGCGCTCGGATCATCTAAAAATTCACGCAGGAAGGCGCGCGGATCTTCAATGAACTCCTGAATATTTTCTTCATCCCAAACCAGCCCAGCTTCACCTGCCGCAACCAGATCGTCGCCATACCTGAAGCCTTCAAAAGTGCCGGCTGTGCGCCCCACAACACCGTTTAGAACCGGCCCTGCTGAATTCTTGGCGCCTTCGCCAACTTTA
The DNA here is from genome assembly GCA_015487985.1 of Hyphomicrobiales bacterium. Classification (GTDB taxonomy): domain Bacteria; phylum Pseudomonadota; class Alphaproteobacteria; order Rhizobiales; family Devosiaceae; genus DROE01. Next base: position 4,328 of record WFOP01000165.1, on the reverse strand, counting down.
TGGCATCCCTGACATTTGCGAAAGACATCTTCGCCCGCCCCTGCTTCGCCGGCAATTGCCGGTGCTGCAAACAAAACAGACGTCGCAACGGCGACAGCGGACAGTAGTTTTATAGGTGTTCTAGACATAGTTTAGTAAACTCCTGAATGTTTAACTATGGGTTCAGACTAAGCAATATTTGCAATAAATCCAGTGGGAAAAACCCTAAACATAATTTGTGATTAAAATCCTCAGGCTCGCTCAGACGTGAACGTTTGTGTTTGGATTTTGCCACGCCGGACCTCTCTTATGGGATGTGTAAACTAAACTGAGTAGAGGAAACAGAAAATGAAAACGACGAACAGACTTGCCAGACTGGCAGGGATAGCAGCATTCGTGGGAGCAAGCATGGGGGGTGCGTTTGCCCAGATGGCGCCTTTTGGCAATGATGAAGATGTCAGCTATGCCGCAGATTTGTGGGCGGCGATGGAAGCCATCAATCTTGCCGGGCCTGACGCCATTCGCTCATACCCATATGAAGGGGTGGAACCACATGGGTTTGTGCTGGAGACGCTTTATGCCAAAGCCACTCTTGGCGGCCGTACCGGTGACCTCGTGGTGAAAAGAAATTACGGGCCCGCCGGCGTTGAAATTGAAGCTGTTCAGGCCAACGCTGCGCAGCATCTGGGGGCGGTTACCGTGATGTTCAAGCGGGAAGCGGGCTATGACGATGAAAACAATAACTGGTTCTATGCCAAATATCTTCCCGATGGTTCGCTGGACAAAAATCCAGCCGGTCTGCAATTGGCAGGTCGTGTTGCCAAGGGCATGGATCAGGGGTGCATCGCCTGTCACAGCGCGGCACCGGGTGAAGATTTCATCTTTACAACCGATCATATCCGTTAGGCGCGGATTCCAGGCGTTTCGCCAGAGTTTGCGAAGCGTATTAAGGGGGGTATTCCTTTTTGCGCAGGGGTTTTGTTTTGAAAATCAGGTGCGCAACTCATTTTAGGCATACCGTAATTGGATTTGGTGATTGATAATTGACGTCGGGGAAGCAATTGCTTCTCCGGCGTTTGTTTTATGGTAGGATTTTTTATTTTTGGAGGATGTTTGATGTCTCAACCCCCGTCTCGTTTTACTTTTACCGGTGCCCATGGAACAGAACTGGCGGCGCGGCTTGATTTGCCCAGGGCAAAGCCGCGTGCCTATGCGCTGTTTGCCCATTGTTTTACCTGCACCAAGGATATTTTTGCCGCCAACAGTATCGCGGAAAGTTTGAACCGGCGCGGCATCGGGGTCTTGCGGTTTGATTTTACCGGACTTGGGGCCAGTGAGGGGGAATTTGCCAACACCAATTTCACCTCCAATATTGACGACCTGGTGGCGGGGGCGAACCATATGCGCGAGATGAATATGGCGCCGCAAATCCTGATCGGTCATTCCCTTGGCGGGGCGGCGGTTTTGGCAGCCGCGGGACACATAGCCGAAGTTAAGGCGGTGGCCACCATCGGGGCGCCATCGGACCCGGCTCATGTGGCAAATGTTTTTGAGGGGGCGCTTGAGGAAATTGAGGAAAAGGGGCAGGCCGAAGTTTTGCTGGCCGGGCGGCCTTTTGTTATTCAAAAGCAGTTCGTGCATGATATTGGGGGGCATAATCTGAAACAGGCCATCGGCAAGCTCAATCGTGCATTGCTGATATTGCATTCGCCGCTGGATGAAATTGTGGGCATTGAAAATGCCAGCGAGATTTTTCTGGCGGCCAAACATCCCAAGAGTTTTGTTTCGTTGGATAATGCGGATCATCTGCTTTCCAAAAAATCCGATGCGCATTATGCCGCCGAGATGATTGCGGTTTGGGCAACGCGGTTTGTTGGCGATGCAGAGGCGGCGCTTGCGGCACCAGAATCCGTTGAGGGCAGTGTGGTGGTGGCGGAAACCGGCACCGGCAAATACACCAATTATGTGGTGACCGGATCGGGGCATGTTTTTAACGCCGATGAACCCATTAGCATGGGTGGCGATGACAGCGGCCCCACCCCTTATGACCTGCTTCTGGCGGCTTTGGGCAGTTGTAAATCCATGACCATGCGCATGTATGCGGCGCGCAAAGGGTTTGACTTGGCCCGGGCGGAGGTGCGGCTTACCCATGATAAAATTCACGCCAAAGACTGTGAGGAGTGCGAAACACAAAGCGGGAAAGTGGATTTGATCAGTACCGAGATTTCCATCAGTGGGGAACTGAGCGAAGAAGAACGTCAGCGGATTTTTGAAATTGCCGAGCGCTGTCCGGTTCACCGCACCATTACCAATGAGGTGATTATTCGCGCCCAACTCAAGGACTAGATTTTTGCGTCCGTGCAAATTTGGCTGCCGGGAAAAAGATGCTATGGTCTTAAAAAATCGGGGAGAATGTAATGAGTGATTTGAGGGGAAAAACCTGTTTAATCAGCGCGGGGGCGCAGGGGATTGGTTTTGCATCAGCCAGGGGGTTTGCCAAAGCGGGGGCGCGGGTAATCGCCACTGACATCAACGAAGAAAAACTGGCCGAACTTGACGGGCTGGACAATGTTTCAACGCGGGTTTTGGATGTGACCAGTGCTGAAAAAGTGTCGGCATTGCACCGGGAAATCGGGGAAGTTGACATATTGTTCAACTGTGCGGGGGTGGTGCATGCGGGCACGATTTTGGACAGTACCGAAGAAGAGATGGACGTGGCGCTGGAGTTGAATGTCAAATCCATGGTGCGCATGATAAAGACATTTCTGCCGGGCATGCTGGCCAAAGGGGACGGGGCAATCATCAATATGGCGTCGGTGGTTTCAAGTGTGACCGGCGCGCCAAATCGCTTTGTTTATGGCACTTCAAAGGCCGCCGTAATCGGCCTCACCAAGGCGGTGGCGGCGGATTATGTGGACAGGGGTATTCGGTGCAACGCCATTTGTCCGGGCACGGTGGATACACCCTCCCTGCATGAAAGACTGGCGGCAACCGGGGATTATGACAGGGCAATGGCGGCGTTCGTAGCGCGCCAGCCGCTGGGGCGGCTGGGAACGGCTGAGGAAGTGGCGGAACTGGCGGTTTATCTGGCGGGCGCGACTTATACCACGGGGCATATCCATGTGATTGATGGTGGTTGGGCGATGTAGCGGGATGGTTTGGGGGATTAGCGTTTGGAATTGGGGCTGGTATCGGGAACCCGGGTTTTAATGCGTCGGCGATTGATTTTGTTGATGGTAAATTCAAGGGTAAACATTGAAACCAGCAATATCAGGAGGCCGACCAACAAGGATTTGTTTGATTGGGAAAGATATACAAGGGCCAGCGTAACCGCTACAAAATTTGCAATTGCCGCCAATAGGATGATCGGGAAATTGGCACCGGTTTGTTTCGTTAAGCGCAAATGCCCGACATGGGTGATGAAATGTATGCTCAGGATGGAGATTGAGCCAATGGCTGCGATTTCCCCCAGATCAAACAGCACGCTCATGGCCATGATGATGGCACCGCTGATAATCAGGCCTTCTCGACTGTGGGCAATTGGTTTTCCGAATACATCTGGCAATTGCCCCAGTTTTACCAGTTGATAGGTTACATTTGTCACTGCATACAGGGCGGCGTTTATTGCCGAGGCGGTGGAGAGCAGGGCCACGGCGGCCATGATGCGAAATCCGGTTTCTCCAAAAATAGGCAAGGCGGCCTGGGCCAGTGCATAGTCCTTGGCATTGATAACATCGGTTGTAGACAGGTTTGCATAAACGGCGATTGCCACAACCACATAGAGTACCATCACAATCAGGATGGCGGTCATGATAGCCCGGGGAAGGGTTTTTGCAGGCTCTGCCATGTCTTCGGCGGCATTGGTAATAACGCGAAACCCCTCGTAGGCAAAAAATGTGATGGCCAGCGAAAAAAAGATATCCCGGGCAGGGGGAAATTGGGAAGGGGACAATTTGGCAAAATCGGCAAAAAACAGGGCTGCGACAGCAAAGAAAGCAAGGGCGCCTATTTTTATGGCAACAAGCAGTTTTTCGACAAGCGCACTGTTGCGGGCCCCGTTCAGATTAAGAAGAACGAAAAACAGCACGATGCCGGCGGCAAACACAGAAACAAGATATTGTGGGGAACCAGCTGGAAGTAAGGTAAAAGCATAAAGCCCGAATGTGCGGGCAACCAGGGAGATGGAAATAAGGGCCGAGGCAAACATGGTCAGACTCATTGCCCCGGAAAACATGCCCTCTCCAAAACCGCGAACCAGATATTCTACAATTCCACCGGCGGATGGGAAGCGCGCGCCCAACTTGCCAAGGGAATAACCGCTCAAGAGGGCGATGCCCCCGCCCAGAATG
>WFOP01000164.1 GCA_015487985.1 Hyphomicrobiales bacterium | reverse complement strand
GGCTAATAAAAGAGCAAATATGAAATCGGTTATACAATTATTGCTTTTTGTTTTTGTCGCTGCATTCCCCCTTGCGGCACCGGCTCAGACAATGCCAAATCATTTTGATCCCAATGCCCGCGAGCTGGCACTGGACCTTTCTTCAGTGCCCTCGATCCGGTTTTTGACCACCCCGGATTATCCCCCCTTTAATTATCGCGATGCGGAGGGGGAACTGGTGGGATATAATATTGATTTGGCGCGGGAGGTTTGTGCCATTCTGGAAATTGCCTGCACCATGCAGTCATGGCCCTGGGAGCAGGCAGCAGATGCGCTTGGTGACAATCAGGGTGATGTTCTTCTGGCGGGTCTGGCAATCAATATTGAGAACGGGCAGCGGTTTGATTTTTCTCACATTTATTTGCAGTTTCCCGCGCGCTTCGTCACCCAAAAAACGAATGCGGCGGGCTTTATGCCTGCCTTGTGGCAAGGCGCGGATGCACCATCTGGTGACAAGGCTGACAAATCAGTTGCGGTACGCGCCGGATCAAACCATCAAAAATTCATGGAACGCTATTTCCCGGCGGCCTCACGCCTTGAGTTTTCAACCGAATTTGAGGCGTTGGAGGCGGTGCAGAGCGGGGAGGCCTATGCCTATTTTGGGGATGCCTTGCGCAGCTCTTTCTGGTTGAACGACAATTCGGATTGCTGTTCTTTTGTCGGAGAGGCCTATTTCCACACGGAATTGTTTGGGCCGGGATTGGCCGCTGCTTTCCCCGCCGGGCATGATCCTGTCCGGCGCGCTTTCAACATTGCACTTTTGCGCCTTCAACGCACCGGCGTATTGGATACGCTTTATCTGAAATGGTTTCCGATTGGGTTTTATTAAGGCGGGCTGAGGCGGGGCTGCCTAAACGTCATTTGGAATTTTTAACGTTCTTTTTGCTGCGGGGCGGATTTGTAAACGGCAACATCATTGCCCAGGACAAACGCGCCGGGGCGTCATCCTGCCATTCGTTCAGCCCCACCACCATTTTATCGTGCCCGTCTTTGGGCTGGGCAACATAGGTGCCAAACAGCTGATCCCAGATGCTGAGAAAAAATCCATAATTGCTGTCGGTTTCTTCATGATGAACAGAATGATGAACCCGGTGCATATCCGGTGTGACGAAAACCCGCCGTACAATTTTATCAACCCCCAGTGGCAATTTGAAATTGGCATGGTTGAACAGAGCCGAACCATTGACCAGCGCTTCAAATACGACCACCGCCAGTGCTGCCGGTCCCAGTATGACAATCGCTATGGCTTTGACGAACAGTGAAAACACGATTTCTACCGGATGAAAACGAACAGCGGTTGAGGCATCCATTTCCACATCGCTATGGTGAACCCGGTGAATACGCCACAGAATTGGGATTTTGTGGGTCGCCAGATGCTGTGCCCAGATCACCCAGTCAAGCACCACGATGGCAATGAGCCACTCCAGCCAGACCGGCAGGGATACCAGATATAATATCCCCCAACCGTTGGCCTCAGCCAAAAGCGCCATGGAAATGGCCGCCACCGGCACCACGATGGTAACGGCACTCACCGCCAAAAAGTCACTCACCATGATGCCAAGGTTGACCGTCCAGCGCTTTGAGCGCGTAAAGCGGCGCTCCCTGCGCGGGATAAGGGTTTCAATAATGGCCATTATGACAAAAATTGAAACGAACGATCCAAACCGGAATGCGCCAACGTCTAAACCAAAGATTTCCATGGGATGCTTCTTTTTGCTTTATAAAAAAACGGAACGTTGTCTTAGGCTCATATTTGCAGGAAATATAGGCATGAACCATCAGATTGTTTCAATTTTTGGTGATGTTTTGTGAACGGAGCACCGTATGGGCAGGGGAATTTACGCCTTGCGCAATCGCGCCCGCGCAGCAACCTCAATGGCCGCCGTGGTGAGCCGGTCGAGCACAAGGGCGTCGCGCACCATTTCCAGCCAGCGCAATTCCTCCTGTTCCAGCTCCAGATCAACCGCCGCAATTTCAACGGCCAGCGCATAGGCGGTATCGTGCAAATGTTCAGGAAGTTTTGCAATCACCAGTTCCAGAACTCCTTCAATGCCCACGCTGGCCAGCAGGTCCGCGCATTTGGCTGAAACCTCCGGTAGGCGGTTCACATCATATCCCTCAAATATGGGGAGCCTTTTCACCAGTGCGCTCATGCGATTAAGCTCAAGGTTGCTCAACGCATGGTCAGCGGCAGCGGTAACAACCATTATATAAACAAGACCATCTTGTGCGGACAAAGTCATTTTCAAACATGCTTTCTGATCTGATTGTGGTATTTTTTGAAAGGTAAGGCGCAACATTGATTTTAGCAAGACATTGCGCTTGTTTCCAAGTCATGCCAGTAAAGCCTTTTTGCAATAACCATTACCTTCATTCAGGGATATTCCTCGTGCCAAATTCACACCTGCCCCCCCTTGATTCAACACTGTTTGATGCGGCCCGGACTGCAAAGGCATGGCCGTTTGTCGAGGCGCGAAAAGTGGTGAAACGGCTCGAGCGCATGGGCAAAGACGAGGCTGTTTTTCAAACAGGTTATGGCCCCTCCGGTCCCCCCCATATCGGCACTTTTGGTGAGGTGGCGCGCACCACAATGGTGCGCAATGCCTTTCGCCTGCTCACAAGGGATAAAATAAAGGCCCGTCTGGTTTGTTTTTCCGATGATATGGACGGAATGCGCAAGGTTTCCCCCAATCTGCCAAATCAGGCCATGTTGGCCCGGCATATTGGCCAACCCCTTTCCAGGGTGCCTGACCCCTTTTCGGACAATCACAAGAGTTTTGCCGACCATAACAACCATCGCCTGATGGAATTTTTGGATGCCTTTGATCTGGAATATGAATTTGCCAGTTCAACGGATTATTATTCCTCGGGGCGTTTTGACGCCGCGCTTTTAGCCATGCTCGGTGCCTATGACAAGGTGATGGATATTATTCTGCCCACGCTGGGGGAAGAACGGCGCAAAACCTATTCCCCGTTCCTGCCCATTTGCCCGCGCACCGGGGTGGTGCTGCAGGTGCCCATGGTCGGGCGCAATGTTGAAGAGGGAACAATCACCTATATTGACCCGGAAACAGAAGAAGAGGTCACCACCACGGTCACCGGGGGTGCGGTGAAATGCCAGTGGAAAGCGGACTGGGCCTTGCGCTGGTTTGCCCTTGGCATTGATTATGAAATGGCTGGCAAGGATCTGATTGATAGCGTAAAACTCTCATCGCGCATTGTCGGTGCACTGGGGGGACGCCCTCCCGAGGGCTTCAACTATGAATTGTTTCTGGATGACACGGGGCAGAAAATTTCAAAAACCAAGGGCAATGGCCTGCCGGTTGAGCAGTGGCTGACCTACGCTTCGCCCCAAAGCATCGCTCTTTTCATGTATCAAAAACCCATGACCGCCAAGCGGCTTTATTTTGACGTGATCCCCAAAGCGGTTGATGAATATTATAGTTTTGCGGCGGCTTATGCTGGACAAACCAGCCAAGAACGATTGAACAATCCCGCATTTCACATCCATGGCGGTGCGCCCGAAATTTCAGAAGTGCCGCTGAGTTTTGCTTTGTTGCTTAATCTCGTTTCAGCGGCAAACGCTCAGGATTCCGAAACCCTTTGGGGGTTTATCCGGCGCTATCAGCCCCACGCCACCCCTCAGACCCACCCGGAACTGGATCAACTGGTGGAGTATGCCATGCGCTATTTCCACGATTTTGTGAAGCCGGGTAAAAAGTTTCGCCTGCCGGATGAAAAAGAAAAGGCCGCCCTTGCGGAACTGTCCGATTTGCTGGCGGATCTGGAGGGATCAACGGATGCCGGCGAAATTCAAAATGCTGTTTTTGCCGTTGGCAAGTCTCATCAGTTCGACCCCTTGCGCAATTGGTTCAAGGCCCTTTATCAGATTTTGCTGGGTCAGGATCAGGGACCGCGTTTTGGCTCGTTTGTTGCGCTTTATGGTGTGAGTGAAACCCGCGCTTTGATTGCAAAGGCACTTGCGGGTGAACTCGCCAATAGCTAAAGCATGTTTCCCAAAAACATGCCTTCGGGCTTGACCCGTGGGTGGTACCGGTTTTGGGTTAAAGACATGGCGAAACAAAAAGATTAAGCATGTCGCGTAAATATGATTGAACGCAACATGCTTTAGGCACACAAAAACGCCCCCCTTCGGGGAGCGATATCAATTGCAAGGAACTGTCGTTAAGAGACGCTGTCTGCGGGAATGGTTGCCGCCTTGTAAAGGTGCCAGGTCGCATGCCCCAATATCGGAAACACCACGATCAGCCCCAGAAATGCAGGTGCCATGGCCAACAGGGTCAGCAGCGTGATAACAACACCCCAGCCCAGCATCGGGATCGGGCTTGCTGCCACGGTTTTGAAACTGGTGATCATTGCGGATACAAAATCAAGTTCTGTGTCCAGAATCAGGGGCATGGAAATCACGGTTGCGGAAAAAAGAATCAGCGCCAGCACGGCCCCGATAAGTGTTCCGGTGGCAAGAAACGCCATGCCATTGCTGGTGGTAAGAACAGCATCCACAAACCCCGAAAGGGTTGAGGGGGTGCCAAATCCCATGAAAATAGCGATTAAAACCCGGATCAGATAGATCCATACCCAGAAAATGAACAGTACCACGAAGGCAATCCAGCCGGTTTGGCGCTCTCTTTGAGAAAAAACCGTCAGCAAAATCCCTTTCCAGGTAATCGGCTCACCCGTGCTTAATTTGTGAGATACTTCATATATTCCCGTTGCAGCAAATGGCCCGATCAACGGGAAAGCGATCATGATCGGCAATATCAGCCATAGTGTATCAAGTACGTTGAGAAAAAACAGGATGGCAAGGCCGCCCGCTGCAAAAAACCCGCCAAAAAACAGTCCATAAATGGGCGCTCGAAAAAAATCTGCGAGTCCTTTGCGCAAGGACTCACCAATAATTCCCCATGTTACTTTGTTGATTCCTGGCATTTTGGGTGCCACATATTCGGTATATTCCTGACGCAAATCCGGTTTCGTCTGGCTCATTGTAATCCCCTCAAATTGCAATAACACACCCCTGCATTGAGCAGGACAAAGGGGCAAAAAGTCAAGTAATTGACTTAAATCAATTGCCTTCCGTTGAAAACAAAGGGAAAATTCGGTTCAGATTTATCCAGAATTTATTGGCTGGCCCACAGAATTCGCGCAATCCAGTCCACATCGCTCATGGCAATCGTGCGTGGCCCATGCTCGGGATTAAGGGAGCGCAATTCCACATTCTGGTCCGTTTGACGATGCAAAATTTTTGCTGTTACCTCGCCATCCACCGTACGAAGGACAACCCGGTCGCCACGCCGGAGCTGTTCGCCTGGCGATACAATCAATATGTCCCCGTCGCGATAGGCGGGGGCCATGGAGTCCCCTGTTACCTCAAGGGCATAGATGTTGTCATGATCCGCATTGCGTCCACCACCGGGGAAAGAAACCTCTTCCCAGCCCTGCCCTACCGGAAATCCGGCTGAGTCAAAAAATCCACCTGCGCCCGCCTGAGCAAACCCCAGCAGGGGAACGGAATGGCCCTGACCTGATGAACTCGGGCTTTCAAACCCCGCCCCAAGATTATCTACAAGATTGTCCATCTGGGTAAACTGGATGTCATCGGACATGAACCGGTCAAAATCCTCATGGGTGGCCTGTAAAATTTTAGAAATGCTTTCCGTGGATGGCCAGCGTTCTCTGCCGTCTTTGCTGATACGTTTTGAGGGGTTGAAAGCGGTGGCATCCAGTCCTGCAAGGCGCGCGAGGCCGGAAACCGACATACCATGTCGATTGGCAAGGGCGTCGATGGCTTCCCAGATGGAGCGGTGAGAAAACACGGGGGGGCACTCTCAAATGTTGCTGAATATAAGAATACTATCCTAGGAAAATATACACATCATGGTCGTAAGTAAAGTCATAAAGAGCCAATCAGTGCCTTGCTGGGGCGGTGGATTTGGGTAAAATCACAAAAACTCTTAAAGGAATTATCAGAGTGGCCACTTTTGACGCGCCTGAATTTATCTACAAAATTGTTGGACAAGATTTCTGGGAGAAATCTCAGGGGGAACAAAACCTGCCCCCCATGCCCATTGATGAGGCTGATGGATATATGCATTTTTCAACAGCGTCTCAATTGGCCAAAACACTGGAATTGTATTTTGCCGGGCAGGCAGGGGTTGTGATATTGGCGGTGGAAGTTGCCAGATTGCCTGAGGCGCTGAAGTGGGAAGCCTCACGCGGCGGGGACCTGTTCCCCCATCTTTATGCCAACCTGCCAATGTCGGCAATTTCGCGCGTTGAGCGGATTGATGTGCCGGTAGACGGGCCATGTGAACTGCCCGCATCAATCACTGGTAATGCTCAATGATACTTTCCAGATTTTCTTCCCTGTTGAACAATCCCACCATGCGCGGCCTGACCCGGGACAGTCTGCTGTCCATGGACCCTGAACATGCCCATAAGGCAACCTTGCTGGCCCTGCGCTCGGGCATGGTGCCCAAAAGTTCAACCCGGGATGCCGATGAACTCTGCACAAATCTGGCCGGGCTTATCCTGTCAAACCCGATCGGGATGGCCGCCGGATTTGATAAAAATGCGCAGGTTCACGGCCCCCTGGGGGAGATTGGTTTTGGCATGTGTGAAGTGGGCACGCTCACCCCGCATCCCCAAAAAGGCAGCCCGAAGCCGCGCCTTTTTCGCCTGACCCATACCAATGCCATTATCAATCGCATGGGCTTTAACAATGAGGGGCATGAGGCAGCGCTCGAGCGGCTTCAGGCTAACGGCTCCAAGGCAATAGTCGGTGTGAATATTGGTGCCAATAAAGACAGTGATGATTTTGTGGAGGATTATGTGCTGGGGGTAAAACGTTTCGCTGGGGTTGCCGATTATCTCACCATCAATATTTCATCCCCCAACACCCCCGGATTGCGCGGTCTTCAGTCCCCCGATCAATTGACCCGCCTGCTGGGTGAAACGCTGAATGCCCGCGCCGGCCAGAAAATCCGGGTGCCGGTATTTTTGAAAATCGCGCCCGATCTGGACGAAACTGCCCTTGATGCCATCGCTGAAATTGTTGGCAAAACCGATCTGGATGGTTTGATCGTTTCCAATACAACCCTGAGCCGCAAGGGGGTTGAAACCCAGTTGCACGCCACCGAAGCGGGGGGGCTTTCCGGGGTGCCCTTGTTTAATCTTTCAACGCAAAAACTGGCTCAGATGCGTTTAAGAGTGGGGCCTGACATGGCCATTATCGGGGTGGGGGGTGTGCATTCGGCCCAATCGGCGCTGGCCAAGCTGGAAGCGGGGGCCAATGCCATTCAGCTTTATTCAGCGCTTGTTTATGGTGGCATGGAGTTGCTGGAGCAAATAAAAACCGGCCTGACCCGTTCGGTTCGCAAGGCAAAACTTAAATCTGTTTCGTGCTTTGTGGGGACGAATGTTGAGGACTGGGCGGCTGGAAAAATCACCCTTTAGCGGAACACCTGAACTGAATACCGGCTAACTAAACAATGTGTTGAGTTTGGCTTTTACGCCGAACCAGAATATTGC
>WFOP01000163.1 GCA_015487985.1 Hyphomicrobiales bacterium | reverse complement strand
GTATAATGCCGGGGATTATTCAACAGCGGGCAAAATCTGGCAGGCCCTGGCGCTGGAAGGCAATCCACGTGCGCAATATAATGTCGGGGTGATGCTGGAAAAGGGAATCGGTCTCCCTCAGGATTATAAAAACGCGGCGATGTTTTATCAGGCGGCTGCGGAAAAAAATCATTCGGGTGCGCAAAGCAATCTTGGGACCTTGTATGCCAACGGGCTTGGTGTTGAAGAAAATGACGCAGAAGCGGTGCGGCTTTATCTCTTGTCGGCGGAACAGGGGAACCCTCTTGGTCAATTCAATCTTGGTCTGATGTATGCCAAGGGAGAAGGGGTTGAGCGCGACGACAGCGCCGCGTTGAGCTGGCTATTGAAGGCGGCGGCGCAAGAGGATCCGCGGGCGCAGAATAACGCTGCGGTGCTTTACCGGGATGGTCGGGGAACTGAAGTGAATGATGTTGAAGCGGCGCGTTTGTTTACCCTTGCCGCCGAGCAGGGATTTGCCAGCGCTCAAACCTCTCTGGCGCGCATGTATGCGCAGGGGCGCGGGGTAACCGCGAACATTGAAACAGCGCTTGAATTGTTTACGAAAGCTGCCGAGCAGGGCCATGCGGGGGCACAAACATCTTTGGGTATGGCTTATTATCAGGGGCAGGGTGTTCAAAAGAATAATGCAGAAGCCTTCAAATGGTATCAGGCGGCTGCCAGACAGGGGGTTGGGGAAGCCCAGTTTGGCCTGGGGCTGATGTATGTAAAGGGGGAAGCCGGCCCGCCAAATGATATCAAAGCCCATATGTGGTGGAATATTGCCGTGTTTAACGGATTTGAAAATGCACGACGCAATCTGAATACCGTAACAGCAGATTTATCCCCTCAAGATTTGCAAACGGCCCAGAATATGGCGCAGACTTGCGTGGATTCGCGTTATCAGAATTGCGGGGATTAGGCTCATTCAGCCTTGCATAACAAAAACTGACTTTGCTCATCAATAAATCTGGTTGGTCAGCGATCGGTTCGCCTGTTAGGGCATGGGGGCACCAATTTGGTGCGGTGGGTCTTTTTAATGAATAAAATTACCGACGCCCCGGCTTCCGGCGCAGGCAAACGACAGGAAAATGTTCACACCGGCGTTCTGGCGGCGTTGGGGGCATATGGCATCTGGGGTGCCTTTCCTTTGATGTTCAGATTGCTGGACGGGGTCAATCCGGTTTTGATCGTGGCGCACAGAGTGGTGTGGTCGCTTGTCTTTGTCGGGGGCATCCTGAAGTGGCAGGGGCGGATGGGGGAGGTATATGCTGCCCTGAAGGACAAAAAAACCGTGTTTGTGATCTTTTTGTCGGCGGCACTTCTGGCCGTTAACTGGCTGGTGTTCATCTGGGCCATTGAAAACGAGCGGGTGCTGGAAGTGTCCCTTGGCTATTTCATCAACCCGTTGGTCAATGTTCTGCTGGGGATGGTTTTTCTGGGAGAGAAACAAAACAAGTGGCAATGGCTGGCTATCGCCATTGCTGTTATTGCCATGGGGGTGCAAACAATCGGGCTGGGGGCACCCCCTTATATATCTTTGGCGCTGGCGATACTTTTTGGCCTTTATGGATATTTGCGCAAAATCGTTTCCGTGGGGTCTGCGCCGGGCCTGTTTATTGAAACATTGCTGATGTTGCCGTTTGCATTGGGATATCTGGGGTATGTTTTTGTGACGTCAGGTGCGGGAGTGCATGGGGATCCAAAATTGATGACCTATCTGGTGCTGACCGGGCCTGCCACCGCCGGGGCATTGCTGTTGTTTGCAACGGGCGCGCGCAATCTTCGTCTCACAACCCTTGGAATGTTTCAGTATATCGCGCCGACCGCGCATTTCTTGACGGCGGTCTGGTTGTTCAACGAGCCGTTGAATGTTGTGCAACTGATCAGTTTTTGCCTTATCTGGATTTCAATCGGCATATATAGTTTTGATTCAATTGCGGGCCGCGAGCATCGTTTGGAGAAAGTCTTATGAGCGAAAACAGGTTGAAAATTGTTCCGGCGCAGAAACGTATCGGAAGGGTAGAGGGGGTGTTCAGTGCGTTGGGGGAAGGGTTTGAGACGAAAGCGGTTGATGCCCTCACCCTGACCTATGAGGGCATTCCGGGCGATCGGCATTCAGGTTTGGTGCGTGTCAGCAATTCACGTGAGCCATGGTATGAAAAAGGCACCCAGATGCGCAATGAACAACAATTGTCCATGTTGTCACAAGAAGAATTGAGCGCGATTGCCAGCGACCTGAAAATTGATGATTTGCGGGCACAATGGATCGGGGGAAATATATTATTTTCCGGGATTCCCAGTTTTTCGCAATTGCCGCCGCGAACAATATTGATGTTTGAGGGGGGGGTGAGTGTGCGTGTGGATGGGGATCGTGGTCCGTGCAAAATTGCGGGAAGGGCGTTGGCGGACCAGTTTGAGGAGCGTGAGGATCTGGTTTTTGCTTTTCCAAAAATCGCAAAATATCGTCGGGGTCTGGTGGGCTGGGTGGAGGTTCCCGGCGTAATAGAGCCGGGGGAAGTGGTGACAGCGCGTATCTGGGAACAGTGCATTTATCCCGGTTAGGGCATTGGACCTGATGGTTTTCATCGATATGGCCTGTTAACTCTTGATTAAAATTTGAATCAAATACATGCCGCGACCTTTATGAGCCGTGGGTAAAGCTGTGACAGTTTGTTTTCAGGATTTTTTTGAAATTCACTTTTGCTTTGCTCGGAGGATCACATGCAAGACATAAAAGGGGACGTGAAAGCGTTCGGAACTTTTCGCGCGCTCGATGGGAACGCAGATGCGACTGAACGAGAGCAATTGTTCAAAAATGTCGCCAGACTGTTTTCTTATGTGTGCGAACGGTGTGACGATGATCAGGTGGAGCAATATGATGAAGTATTGTGCCAGTTGGCGGAACTCGTTGAGGTTGAGGGGCGCTCTGAAGTGGCCCAAATGCTCTCAACCCTTGAGCGGGCACCGGGCACCGTTGTGGTAAAACTGGCCAATGATGAAATTGAAGTGGCGCAACCGCTATTGGAGTTTTCCAGTGTTTTGTCCGATGATGATCTTATCGAGATTGTGGGTGCAAAATCTGAAGCACACAGGGAGATTATTGCAGGTCGTTCGTCGGTTCCTGAAAGGGTGGGGGACGCAATCGTTGTCCATGGCGGCGTAAAGTCGGTGTCAAAACTGGTTGCCAATCAGAATGCCGAACTGGGGGAAAGCACCCTGAGCAAGCTGATTACAAAGGCGGCACAGGACTGCGAGATTGCGCAAAATCTGCGTGGCCGAACTGATTTGAACTGGGACAAGGTTCAGGCAAAAATTGATGCAGCCAGTGAAACGGTGGTGGAAAAACTCACCGATGCCGGGGTGCAGTCGGATGAAAAGACGATTGAGCAGGTGAATGCCGTTGTTTTTAATCGTATTCAAAATCGTGCCGGATTTAGCGGGGCCACATGGCGAATTGCCTGGAATCAGGTGAAAGCTCTGGGGGATCGCAAGCAGTTGAACCATCAGTCCCTTGCCAGATTTTCCCGATTTGGATATGGGCATCATTTTGGCGCTGCCATAGCGTGCATGCTTAATCTGAAGCCGGAGACTTTTGTCAAGTGGCTGGCAAAACAGGATTATCGGGCATTGATCGTTGCGGCTAAAACGCTGGGACTGTCGCCGGATGCGTTTGAGCAGGGCATGATGATATTGCCGTGGCGGGGGTATCCAAGCGTTGACGAAATTAAGGAATCCCGGGCGCGTTTTGAGGGCCTGTCCGAAGTCGATGCTGCAAATATTTTTGGCGTATGGTGTCGAAATGAAGCCAAAAGCAAAAATGATTTGCTCGATGCGCAGATGGCGTTAGTGGGTTAACCTGCAATTCATGCTATGGTGTGGTTTTGCAAATATTGCTGGACCAACCGGCTCCAAATCATATAAAGAATTCTTTATATGACTGGAGAGATGAATGGCCGAGTTTACAAACCTGGTGAAAATTCTGAAGGCCGCTGGCGAAGTTACCCGCCTGCGGCTTTTGGCGTTGCTGGGGGCGGGGGAGTTATCTGTCAAGGATTTGACGGATATACTGGGCCAAAGTCAGCCCCGGGTATCGCGACATTTGAAGCTTTTGAGTGAAGCGGGGCTGGTCACACGTCATGCAGAGGGGGCCTGGGTATTTTATCGGTTGGCGGATCGGGGGGAAACCCGCGAACTGCTGGCGGCCTTGATGGCGCAATTTGATGACGAGGATGAAGTGATCGTTGCAGACCGCAACGCGCTGGCCAAAATACAGGCGGCAAATCAGCAGCAGGCGGATGCCTATTTTTCCAAAGTTGCGCCAAGTTGGGATGACTTGCGCAAATTGCACGTGGCTGAATCCGCGGTTGAGGCGGCGATTTTGCGCATGGTCGGCAACGAGAAAATCGGCCGGCTGCTGGATTTTGGCACCGGCACCGGGCGGATGCTGGAATTGCTGAAAGATAATTATGATTTTGGTGTCGGCATTGATTCAAGTGCAGAAATGATTGCGGTTGCGCGGGCAAAAATGAGTGCGGGGAAAATACCCCATGCTCAAATCAAGCTGGGGGACATATTGGCCATCGAGCCGGATGAACCGGATGCGGACCTGATTATTTTGCATCAGGTATTGCACTTTTTTGCAGATCCGGGGCGAATACTTATTGAAGCGGGGCAGAAACTGGTAACCGGCGGCAGGGTATTGGTTGTGGATTTTGCACCCCATAATCTGGAGTTCCTGCGGGAACACAATGCGCATCAGCGGTTGGGGATATCTGAAGATATTATGCAGGCGTGGGCGTCGGTTGCCGGGTTGCGCCTGGAAAAATTTGAGAGTTATGCAAATGATAATCAGGCCGATGGTCTGGTGGTTTGCCTGTGGTTGTTTACAAAAAATCAGGAAAGAACATAATCGTGAACAATAAAAATGG
>WFOP01000162.1 GCA_015487985.1 Hyphomicrobiales bacterium | reverse complement strand
CCGCGTTACGGAAATCATCTCATCATCAAAAAAGGGCTTTGATCACGCGGTTCGCAAAGGTGTGCGTCGCGCATCCAAAACCCTGCGCAATGTCAAAAGCGCCTGGGTGCAGGATCAGAGCGTTGTTGTGAACAAGGGCGAAGTGGTGGAATATCGCGTTGTGCTCAAAATCACCTTCATTCTTGGCGACTGACATTCCTGACAAACAGGCCTGAACCCCCTCAGGCGTTGCTCAGCCGCGCCGCAGCGAGTTTGTTCTCGTCAATGGAATAAAGATGCTCGGGGCAATTGCCCACAAACGGGCGGATTGTTGCTTCCCGGCGCGCCATGACCTTGTCGAGCGCCGCCAGCAGATGTGTGCGCACCGGCACGTTTGCAGGAAAAGTGATTTTTTGTGATGAAACGAAAGAACGGGCGTTGATTTGGGACATTGTTCTAAACCTTGCCTGTTAAAGTTACCCCCAGCCTAAGCGCTCCTGAGTGAACCAGTGCTGGCGCAAACGTTCATCCTGTGTTTATTATGTGCCCATGAGGTTTTTACCATGAGGCTATCGCGCTGGGCCCGCGCCACACTGCTGACCGGGGCCATTTTAAGCGCAATCGGCATTTTGCCCATCTGGCTGACCAGCGTAATGCTGGCCGGCGGTGCCCCGATGTTGTTCATCATGGCGTTTTATCTGCTGACGCCTTTAGGGGTGTTATTGCTTGGGCTTGGGGGCGGACTGTTTCTTATCGCGCTCGTGCGCCGCTAAACAAGACATTGCCAAACGCCCCGTTTTCCAACCGCGCCATAGTCTGAACATGACAATTTCCTGACAATCCCCTCACCGATTGCTCAGCTTGGTTCTGCTAAAGTGGTGAAATATTCAATATGGAAAGCTGAGAAAATGAAGCACAAATCACTCCTAGTTTTAATTGGGGCCAGCACGATTCTTTTCCCGCTGTCTGCAAATGCCCAGCAGATCAAAGACAGCATCAATCACCTTTTGACTGAAAAGCAACTGGCTGAATTCTGCGATTACAGCGGCAAAAGCGGCAATACCCGGATCAAAATCCGCCTGCCAAACGGCATGGATATCTGGGGCACGGTTTCCTGCCGCGCCGACGACTAACAATAAAAGACGTGCGGGAATTTCGCCATTTGCGCCAGATTTACATGCACCCACACGTCTTTTTTGCCACCAGAACCAGACCTTATAGTGGCTTTATACCCTTTGGCGTTCCCGCATCCACACCATCAGCCCTGAAAATACAATTATCATCGCTCCCACCAAAGCGACAACATCCATCACCTGACCAAAGATGATAAAACTCAACACCATCGCCCACGGCAGCAATAAATAATTAAACGGCTGCACCACCGAAGCAGGCGCATGAGCCATGGCGCGCATCACAAAATAATTTGCCCCCGTTGTTGACGCCATCAGCAAAAACGCAACGCCCCAGGCCGCCAGGTCCGGGGGCTGCCAGACAAACACTCCCACTATACTGGACCCTGCCATGCCCAGCACCCCCACATAAAGCATGCAGGTTGCCGTGCTGTCTTTTTGCGCCACCATCCGGGTCAACACCACATAAAGCGCAAACAACATTGTCGCCGCCAGAATATAAATCGCCCCCACATCAAGCACAGCAGAACCGGGGCGCAAAACCACCAATACACCTACAAAACCGATCGCAACGGAAATCCAGCGAAACAGCCCCACCTTTTCCCCCAACAGCGGAATGGCAAATAGCGTGACAAATATGGGGAAAGTCAGCGTAATTGCCGCCGCTTCCCCCAAAGGCAAAGTGCGCAACCCGGCAGCAAACAACAAAATATCCACCAGCAAAACAATGGCACGAAGTATCTGCAAACCCCTGATATTGCTTTGAATGGCCTGCTTCGCCCCGGCAAGCGTTGGGCCAAAATGGCGCATGGCCAAATATATTGCGAACAAACCAAATGCCCAATAGCGCATCATCACCACTTGGGCCACAGGGTAATCCTGCACCAGAATCTTGGCCGTCATATCCTGCATGCCAAACAGCAAAACGGAAGCGATGGTAAAAGCAATTCCCCTGCGGATGTCTGATGAATTGGGAGCAAAATTGTTCATTCCAAATCGCTACACCAAAAAACAACACGCGAACATAGGACAAAAACAAAAAGTAAAAAATAAAAACGCCCCGGAAAACGTCCCGAGGCGCTGTAAAAAACATTCAGCAATATGTTATTTGCTCATGGCCCCTTTTATCAGGCTCACCACGCCAGTCAGAATACCACCGCCCACAAGGCCGGTTGCGCCCTGCCCGGCCAGTGCGCCAAAATCCAAACCGGTTGCCGCCGTTGTGCCAGCCGCATCAGAAACCGTTCCGGCCATATCACCCGCTTTGCCAAGCAAATCCGAAAGCCCGGGAATCATGCCCGCAATCGCTGTACCCCCAACACCGCCAACGGCCCCCGTGACAAGGCTCATCACGGCATTCAAGTTCCCGCCTGACATCAATTTTGATACGGCCCCGCCACCAAGGCCGCCACCTACAAGTTGCATAATAATGGGAAGAAGTGCTTCCATAATATAAGTCCCTGTATTTATGAGAATTTTACCACAAATCCCCTTCTCCCTTATCTTTACCCTCCCAATTCCGGCGAAATAAGGGAATTGTTAATATTTTGCCAATGCCAGCCTGGCCCCAAATCTGGCCAAACCATGCAACTATCCAACAATCTACACGATATTTCTGCCCCCTCACCTGCCCATGCGCATAATATTATTTGTTTTCTGCCCCCGTTTCCAGTTTCCGCCAAGGCCCGGAATTTGGGTGAAACGCGGCAATATTTCAGCAACTGGCCGGCCCCTGCCGCCCCCCCGCGGATATGGCGGATATATTGAATCCCGATTGAATTAAATCAGTGAACAGCACCGGTGGCGATAAACCAGACACTGAGCAGATAGGGAATACCACAAAGCACCGCCACCATTCGCACCGGCCAATTTTTGAATTGCAAAAACAGATAACTGATTAACCCCAGCCCCAGAAATATTTCCAGCGTCGCAACAATTTTCCCGTAAAATTCAGGATCGTAATAGGAAATCGGCGAGTTAAACCGCCAGTCGCTAAATGGCCAGAATTGCACATGGGCATCACGGGCATGGGTAAAAAAATCAACGCTGATATGGGCCAGCGCCGCCGTGCTGAAAATCAGCACACCAAGCCCCAGTGTCCTCAAAGAAGCAATCTTTGCAAACGCAAAATAGGCAAGAAGGCAAATGGTTATCCACATCGGGAACGAATTTGAAACCGCAGAAAAAAACTGCCATGGTTGCTGCCAGTACAAACCATCGGGATACCGCCAAAGGCCCGCTTCACCAATTTCCACAAAGCGCGAATAACCCACCATGATAAAAATGGACAGATCAGGCGCAAAGCCCCCCAGCCACGCCAAAACTATCTGGTAGGGCTTGAAACGCGGGCGTGACGATAAAGCCGCCCCGATCAATATGTGTGTTGTGGTCATCATTGCAGGATTGACTATAGATATTATATGCCCGCTGTTAAGGCTGTTCGGGGAATTTACCCCCCCCTTCCCAACACTCTTTCGTGATTTAATGCCTTGATTTCCTCCGCAAAAATCCCCAAATAGGCTGGCAACGAGCAAGGAACCCATGAT